>JBNKQE010000232.1:0-7925 GCA_050295715.1 Leptospirales bacterium | reverse complement strand
ACTGGAGGAATTCGTGTCCCTTCAGAAGAGAAAAGAACAACACTAGTAACCCCGCCGGCAGAAACGGTTGCTGCAAGAGCTAACGGTAGTTACGAGGTTGTTGGGCTTGGAATTTCTACAGGAGGGCCGGCAGCTTTACGTGAGTTGCTTCCTGCTATTCCGGGGAAAATGCATGGTGCAATCCTTGTGGTTCAGCATATGCCACCGCTATTCACAAAACAGCTGGCTGAAAGCTTAAATCAGATAACTGACCTGGAGGTGGTTGAGGCAGTTGATGGTATGCCTGTTCAGAATGGATATGTTTATATTGCCCCCGGTGGAAAACATATGATTGTTTCGTCCGAATCGGGACGTTATCTTATAAGAGTTACAGACACCGAACCGGTAGCCAATTGTAAACCATCGGTAAATGTATTGTTCAAGTCTATCGCCGAAGTATATGGCCGTTCCGCTGCAGCGGTTATTATGACCGGAATGGGAAATGATGGAACTGAAGGTATGAGGTTGCTCAAGCAAAAGGGATCATATTTATTTGCACAGAATGAGGCGAGTTCTCTGGTATATGGAATGCCTGCTCATCCAGTTAAAGAAGGGTTGCTCAGTGAATCCCTTGACATTCAGGGGATAGCTGGAAGAATTCAGGAATTGCTGGGATAACGTTCGAAAATAAAAAAGTATTACACTCGTGAGGGTGTTGACATGCATAAAGAATATTTAGATCATTTGTAAAAAAACACAGAATTCATAGCGGGATGCAAGAGAATGGCGTCCAATATAGCATTGAAGGCCACCGGGAGGAAAGTTTTCATGGGCAACAACATCATCGCAATCGATGACTCGGAAACGATGCTTAGTATGATCAAGCAGACCCTTGAGATGGGAGGATATTCCGTTTTGCTGGCTCGTGATGGGCAGGAAGGACTGGATGTCTTCAAGGATAATAAGGACTCTATAGATCTTGTTGTTACTGACATCAATATGCCAATTATGGATGGAATTACGTTGATCAATGAGATACGTAAGTTAGACAGCGATATTCCGATCCTGACTCTAACAACAGAGTCTGAAGATGGTATGAAACAGAAAGGCTATGAGGCAGGCGCCAATGGTTGGATTGTTAAACCTTTCCGTCCTGCACAGTTTCTTGACATAATCAAACAAATATTAAATCAGTAAACCTGCTCGATTTGGATGATTTGTGATCGGCGAAATAGATAAACATTAAACGAATGTCATGGTCGTTTGCAACAGTATGGATCGAGGAGTCTATACTGAACAGCAGCATGACGCGAAAAAAACCTGGTATTAAACCAGGTTTTTTTGCATCGCATATTTAACAAGTCCGGCAACATTGTGTATGCTCAGTTTTTCCATGATTCTTGCTCTATGACTTTCTACTGTTCTTGAGCTTATCTTGAGCGTATCTGCAATTTGCTTGCTTGTCAGTCCGCGTGCTACCTGGGATAGAATTTCTTTCTCTCTACGAGTAAGTACATCCAGAGGAGGCGTCTGATCCTCAATTTCTTTAACGAAATCATTAAGTAATAAGTCTGACATTTTGGGTGAGAATGCGCGATCACCATCGCGAATTCGATCGATAGCGCCTATCAGACTTACATAAACGTCCTCTTTTAACATGTAACCATCAACACCCATTGTTACAGCCTGTTTGAAATACTCACGATTATCATGCATTGTCAAAATCAGTATTTTTAACTCGGGACGCATTGCCTTAAGTTTTTCAATTGCCTTAAGACCATCCATTTCGGGCATGGATAAGTCAATAATGACCAGGTCACATTCAAGACTCTTCATTTTTTCAACTAATTCCTGTCCGTCACCGGCTTCGTCGATAACGTCCATTGTCTCATTTTCCCCGATAAGTTTTTTTAAACCTTCACGGAGAATTGGATGGTCATCGGCCAGAACTATACGATATTTTTTTTCAAGGGATATCAAATCGCACCTCGGTTCCTTTACAGTCTTCAGTATTAATTATAAGATGTCCATTGAGAAGATCCACCCTTTTTTTCATAATCTGCAGTCCAAGTCCCGCCTGCTTGGCTTCGGACAATGCCTGTGAACCGCCCATTCCGCTTCCGTTATCTTTAATATAAATTGATATACCGTTTTTATTTTTATTTGCACCAATATGAACGGCAGTTGCATTTGCATGTTTGATTACATTGGCCAATGATTCCTGTATTAATCTATAAACGTTAATATCCCAGTTGTCGGGGAAATAGTTGTCCAGGTCGGCAAGGTCCAGGGTTATTTTTATTTGACCATCACGATTCATGCTCTCGACCATTTCCTTAATGGCAAGAGGCAGGCCAAGGTTCTCGAGTGCTGCCGGACTGAGGTTATGAGAGATTTTTCTGGATTTATCGATTATACCATTGAGATAATTTAAACTCCACTCAAACTCCTTCTTCAGATCATCGGAAATGACTCCGACTTTTCCCATATTGGATTGAATACTGAGTTTTAGTGCAAGAAGTGATTGTCCCAGGTCATCATGGAGTTCTCTGGCAAATCTTGTCCTTTCTTCTTCCTGTATTTCAATTATACGCCGGGACAGTACAGCCAGCTCTCCGGTTCTCTCTTCGACGAGCTCTTCCAGGTGTTCCTGATACCTGCGGTTTTCATCTGCAAGCCTGCGATTCTCATCGTCCAGGTCCTTCATCATCACGGCTTTGGGAATGGATCGAAAAAGATCATCTTTCTTTAGCGGTTTTGTCAGGTAATCGAAAGCTCCTCCGCGGAGGGCTCTGGTCGCAGATTCAATATTTGGCTCTCCGGTCATGAGTATGACCTTTGTGAAGGGGAATCTGGAACGAATGGAAAAGAGTAAATCTGTTCCTTTTACATCCGGGAGAAGGATGTCCGTAACCACAACGTGGAAATCCATCCTTTCGAGAAGTCGTACGGCACTAATAGCATTACCTGCCATATTTACACGGTATCCCGCATCCGTCAGGTATTTGCAGAGCAGTATTCGAATATTCTTGTCATCATCAACGACGAGAATTCGGGGAGCCTCTTTAAGTTTGTTGTCAATGATAGCCAGATCCATTCCCAATCTCCTGCATGGAAATAAAATGGCAAATATCTGATATGTCTATCTGTTATTATTTTTTACAGGAGGGAGGGCGGATTTTTCCGCCCTGTATGGATTATCTCAATCCTTTTTCTTCACGCAGGAACGTGGCAAGATTTTTATCGAATCCCATAATATGCTCAATCAGCCAATGAGCAAGGAAACTCAGGATTTTTTGAGTGGGAATAGCTCGCTTCTCAACATAGTCACGGGCAGCGCTCATAACTTCATTTACAAATCTATCGTGATCCTGTTTGTGCTGTTCATAATCTGGATATTTATTCTCGATCATTATTTTTTCTTCGTCAACGAAGTGAGTTCTTGTATAATCCAGCAGATCCTGGAGAACCTGTGATATGATTGATCGGCCCTTGCCGGATTCGATTGAGTCCCAGAGGTTAATCATCAACTGAAGCAATTTACGGTGCTGTTCATCAATTTGCTTGATACCTACAAGGTATTTGTCTTCCCATTTAAGGCTCATAGATCTCTCCCTGTTTCTACCGGCTGTTAGTAAAACTGATCCTGTATAAGTCGTAAAGGATTAATCGTCAACACAATCCTTGACTTACACTGGTTTTCAGGTTTCATTTATGAACTGTTTGCATGTATTATATACAACGTTATCAAAGCATACAAAAAGTACTTTTTTGGGTAAATTACTATTTTCCATGAATTTTCGGATTTCCTGTAACGCAATGCGGCAGGCTTCATTTTTTGGATAACCGTATACTCCAGTACTTATAGCAGGAAAAGCAACGGACTTAACTTTGTGAGCTGAAGCTAGAATCAGACTGTTTCGGTAACAGGAGCGCAATAATGCTTCTTCTCCCTGGCTCCCTCCGCGCCATACAGGACCAACAGTATGGATAACATATTTTGCTTTCAGGCGGTAGCCTGCTGTTATCCTGGCTTCACCGGTTGGGCACCCGCCCAGTGTTCTGCACTCATTTAACAGTTCCGGTCCGGCAGCATTGTGAATGGCACCATCCACGCCTCCGCCACCCAACAGCGAACTGTTTGCTGCATTGACTATTGCATCGACATTTAGAGTTGTTATGTCTCCCCTTATGAGTTCAATCATTACACAAGAGTGCCATACTCTGTATCTTTTTTCAATGATTTATATAGTTTATTTGTAATATTACAGGATGCAATGAGTCTCATTTACAGGGAAGTGCTGCGGGAAGGAATACTCCTTTTCCCTGATTGGGCATTGAATTTAAATTGATTGCACAGTGGTCCTGGAAAGACTGGGTCTGAAGGTTGCCTATGTCACTCATAGTACAAAAATACGGTGGAACATCGGTTGGAGATACGGACCGAATCCACAACGTGGCGAATCGTATCAAAATGTATTACGACAGCGGTCATAAAATTGCCGTTGTTGTATCAGCCATGGGGAAAACGACTGACCAGTTAGTTGCCATGGCTTCTCGTGTTAATTCAAATCCCAGTAACAGGGAAATGGATATGTTATTATCAACAGGTGAGCAGGTATCAATTGCTCTTCTGGCTATGGCTCTCGATAATATCGGTGTCCCGGCGGTTTCTTTTACAGGACCGATGATTAAAATGGTTACCGATAGTTCTCATTCCAATGCGCGAATACTGGATATTGATACTACCAGAATTGCAGCAGCGCACGAAGAAGGGAAAGTAGTCATTGTAGCCGGTTTCCAGGGTGTTGAAAAAGATGGAAATATTACCACGCTCGGACGAGGTGGAAGTGATACATCTGCCGTTGCTCTGGCCGTTGCTCTTAAAGCTGATGAATGTGAAATATTTACGGACGTGGATGGTGTCTACACCACTGATCCCAATAAGGTAGCCAGTGCCAGAAAAATACCGATGATCTCCTACGATGAGATGCTGGAACTGGCCAGACTGGGAGCCGGAGTTCTGCACAGTCGAAGTGTTGAACTTGCATCAAAACATAACGTGGTTCTTCACGTTCGTTCAAGCTTTAATAATTCGAAAGGAACCCGGGTGGTTTCGGAGGAAAAAGTGATGGAAAAAGTTCTTATTCGCGGAGTATCACTTAAAACTGACGAGTCAAGAGTATCGGCGATAGATATTCCGGATCGTCCCGGTCTTGCTGCTGATCTGTTCAGTCGTCTGGGAAGCGCAGGCATAAACATCGATATGATTGTGCAGAGTATTGGAAAGGATGATATGAATACAATTTCATTCACCGTTCCGCAAAGTCAACTGGCTGTTACCAGAGAACTACTTGGTGCTTTTATTTCTGAGATGAAAGCTGGCTCATATGAAGTGAATGAAAAAATAGCCGTTGTTTCTGCTGTGGGCGTCGGAATGAAATCTCATTCCGGAGTAGCTGCGAAAATGTTTCGAGCACTTTCTGATAATAATATTAATATTGAAATGATATCCACTTCGGAAATCAAAGTCTCTGTTGTCGTAAATTCGGAACAGGGAAAAAAGGCTCTTGAATCGATACACGAAGTATTTGGTCTGGGGAATACTCCTGAGTGATATGAATAAAAATCCCATCGGAGTTTTTGACTCGGGCATGGGAGGACTAACAGTCCTCGCCGAATTACACAGAAGACTGCCTGGCGAGGACTTTATTTACCTGGGGGATACGGCTCGTGTCCCCTATGGCTCTCGTTCCGCACGAACTGTTCAGCGATACAGTCAGGAAGTTGCGGAGTATCTTCTTCGATACAATATTAAAATGCTGATTATCGCATGTAATACGGCGACAGCTCATGCCGAAAATCTTCTGAGCGAAAAATTAAATGTACCGGTTCTTGGAGTGATTCGTCCAGGTGTTGATGCACTTCTGTCGCAAACCGGAAATGGTCGTGTGGGTATAATAGGAACCCGCTCTACGGTAAAGTCTGACAGCTATGGCAGACTGATTGCAAGCCTGAGCAGTGATGTTGAGGTTTTCAGTAAAGCCTGCCCTCTGTTTGTCCCTCTGGTGGAGGAGGGCTGGACCGATAAACGAGTTACTTCCCAGGTTATTCAGGAGTATCTTTCAGAAATTTTACGCGAAGAAGTTGATACCGTTGTTCTTGGATGTACACACTATCCCCTGCTTAAAAATGCCATAAAAAAGGAGTTCCCCGATCTAAAACTTGTGGACTCTTCCGTGGAGACTGCAAGAGCGGCTGTCCGAATCCTTGAAAACGAAGATCTGTTCAATGAACGTGCAACAGGTGGGAATGTTCGTATACTGCTTACGGATATCACAGATCAGATGGAGCGTCTTGAAAAACTTTTTTTTGGAATGGCATTTTCCAGTGTTGAAGAGGTTGAGCTGGATCCGCACACAGATATTCACGAGTAAATAAATACAGCATAAGATCTATATTAATTGTGCATTGAATTACTTTCGGGGCTCAGTCTGCCCGGACTCTGTGATTCTCAAATCTGAACAGGAATTTAAGGCTGCCTGATCCTGGTTTCATCTTAATCGTTGGATACAGGTAAATTCGCCAGTTAAATTACTTGCTTTAATTATTATTTTATATATATATGTATCTCTGATATTCTGACAATGTGATTGTATCCAGGAGAAGATCATGCGTGTAAAAAAAGCGAAAGCTCGTAATGTATCTGCACTGGTTGTCACACTTGTTCAGATCCTGGGAAGCTCCTGCGCCAATCTTTATAGAACAGAAGAAGATATAAAAAAACTCTACAATATTTTGCCTCCAGTGAATGAGGGATATATAAATACATCCGGTGGCAGAATTTATCAGGTCTCAGCCGGTAATCCCAACGGTAGACCTGTTTTGTTTTTACATGGATCTCCGGGATTGTGGACAAATTTTTACGATGTTATTGTATCTCCCGATTTTCCCGGTAATGTACAGGCAATTCTTCCGGACAGACCTGGCTTCGGGAAAACGAGAGGGGACGCTATCGCAGACTTAAGGCTTGAGGCCAGTATGCTTGTTGAATTACTCACCGTTAATACCTCCGGAAAAAAGGCAATTGTGGTCGGGCACTCATACGGGGGACCACTGGCAGCCAGGCTGATAATGGATTATCCGGACAAATTTGCCGGAATGATCTTGCTTGCCTCTTCCATTGATCCGGATCTTGAGTTTCTATACTGGTACAACCACTTTGTTGAGTGGCCTTTCGTTAAATGGATGATACCCGATCCGCTTCTACAATCAAACAGGGAAATTCTTCCTTTAAAGAACGAACTTCAAAAAATGCTTCCGCTATGGTCCGGCATTGATGCAAAATGTTTGGTTATACATGGAACCAGTGATCGCCTTGTTGATATTTCCAATGTGGATTTTGCAGAAAAAATGATATACAAGGATTTGCTGAGGGAGATCATTCTTGAAGGGGAAGACCATTTTCTTCCATGGCGTCACCCTGATTTGATTGCAGATTCCATTTCTGAAATGACTGAAGAACTTGATTCTCATTGATCCCTTTTTCAATGATTTCCATAAAAATAGCTTAATAGGGGTTGACATAATGATTGGTTTGCCCGTTATATGTATAGCATGAGGGATCTAACAGAAAAACAGCAGTCAATACTTGCTTATATTGAGCAATATATCGCATCACAGGGATATCCGCCCACTATCCGTGAAATTGGTGATGAGTTTAAGATAACGGCAAAAGGCGCCTATGATCATCTGAAGGCTATCGAGAAAAAGGGTTATATTAAAAGTGAGAAAAATCGAAGCCGTGCTATTGAATTGATAAAAAGCTCGAGTGGTGAGATTCATGCTGCTCGTGACGCTACTACAAATATTCCTCTGGTCGGAAGAGTAGCTGCCGGCATCCCTATTACAGCCGAAGAGAATATTGAAGAATATCTGGCGTTCCC
>JBNKQE010000231.1:0-7936 GCA_050295715.1 Leptospirales bacterium | reverse complement strand
GTCGGGATCTGTGCGGGGGCAGTCGGGTAACCGGCTGTCCTACCGTGATACTGGACCGAAGTGGCCCGCAGCGCAGCCGAAAAAATGCAGTTAGCCGAAGTGTGACTTAAAGACTCAGTGGTTTATATCCCTCCCGTTGTATCTGAATCTATAATTTATAGAGGAATGCAGGAGGGAATAAAACAACATCAGGATTTCAGATCAAATCTGTCCGCGTTCATAACTTTGTTCCATGTACGAACAAAATCATGAACGAATTTCTCTTTGTTATCTTCCTGAGCATATACTTCCGCAATGGCTCGAAGCTGAGAGTTGGATCCGAAAACAAGGTCTACCCGCGTGGCAGTCCATTTCAAGTTTCCTGTTTTTCTATCGTTCCCTATAAACTCCATCTGATCATCGGATTTCGCTTTCCAGATCGTGTTCATGTCGAGAAGATTCACAAAGAAATCGTTGCTGAGAACTCCAGGTTTATCTGTGAATACTCCATGCTTCGAACCCTGGTGGTTGGCACCCAGAGCGCGCATCCCACCAACCAGTACCGTCATTTCAGGCGCAGTAAGATCAAGGAGCTGAGCTTTGTCTATGAGGAGCTCTTCAGAAGATACTGCATACTCCTTCTTCTGAAAGTTGCGAAAACCATCAGCGTAAGATTCCAGGTGACAGATAGAAGGCACCAGGGTTTGTTCCTGAGTGGCGTCGGTTCTTCCGGGAGAGAAAGGAACTTTTATTGAAAAGCCTCCATCGTTTGCTGCCTTTTCAATGGCTGCTGCCCCAGCCAGAACAATTAAATCGGCCAGGGATATTTTTTTGCCACCGGACGCCGAGCCGTTATAAGACTTTTGGATATCTTCCAATTTGTGGATCACTTCACCGGTGCCCAGGTTTGCTTCCCATTCGTTCTGAGGTTCCAGACGAATTCTTGCACCATTGGCTCCACCCCTTTTATCAGAATTTCTGAACGTGGATGCAGAGGCCCATGCTGTATGCACCAGTTGAGAAACGGTCAGTCCTGAAGAAAGGATTGTATTTTTTAACTCTTCTGTATCCTTTTCATCCACCAGTGGATGCTCTACCGGTGGAACAATATCCTGCCAGATAAGATCTTCTGAAGGAACTTCAGGTCCCTGGTATCTGGACTTCGGCCCCATGTCGCGATGGGTAAGTTTGAACCAGGCTCGTGCAAAGGCGTCGGCAAACTCATCCGGGTTTTCATGAAAGCTTTTTGAGATAGGTCCATAAATGGGATCCATTCGCATGGCCATATCGGCCGTGGTCATAATGGTTTTTACTTTTTTGGATGGGTCGTGGGCTGCAGGTGCCATATCCTCTTCTCTTGGATTGACGGGAGTCCACTGGTAAGCTCCAGCGGGACTCTTTTCCAGATTCCAATCGTAACCAAAAAGTAAATCGAAGTAACCATTGTCCCACTTTGTAGGGTTCGCAGTCCAGGCACCTTCGATTCCACTGGTAATGGTATCGTCGCCTTTTCCGCTGAGAAATTTGCTGATCCAGCCCAGGCCTTGAGCAACAAGTCCGGCCGCTTCCGGCTCAGGGCCCACATTGGCTGCATCGCCAGCACCGTGACACTTCCCGAAAGTGTGACCGCCTGCTACCAGCGCTACAGTCTCCCGATCATTCATGGCCATTCGAGCAAAAGTTTCCCGGATATCCTTTCCTGAAGCAAGAACGTCCGGCTCACCGTTGGGACCTTCCGGATTCACATAGATGAGCCCCATCTGCACGGCTGCCAGAGGGTTTTCCAGATCTCGCTCACTGGAATATCGCTTATCCCCAAGCCATTCTGCCTCAGTTCCCCAGTAGATGTCCTCCTCAGGTTCCCAGATGTCTTCTCGACCACCGGCAAAACCGAAGGTTTTTAATCCCATAGATTCCAGTGCAACGTTGCCCGCCAGGATCATCAGGTCAGCCCAGGAGATCTTATTTCCATACTTTTTCTTAATGGGCCAGAGAAGCCTTCGTGCTTTGTCCAGGTTCGCATTGTCAGGCCAGCTATTGAGAGGAACAAACCTCTGGTTACCGGTAGAAGCTCCCCCTCGACCATCACCCTGCCGATATGTTCCCGCGCTATGCCAGGCCATTCGAATGAAAAGCGGACCATAGTGACCATAATCAGCGGGCCACCAATCCTGCGAATCTGTCATGAGATCCGTAAGATCTTTTTTCAAAGATGAATAATCCAGTTTTTTGAACTCTTCGGCATAATCGAATGTGTTTCCCATGGGATCCACTTTGCCCGATTGTTGTGAAAGCATTTTCAAGTTCAACTGATTGGGCCACCAGTCTTTATTCATTGTACCTTTATTGGTTACAGCCGGGTTTCCACCCAGACCTGTTATCGGACATTTTCCTGATCTCATAATTTGTCTCCTCTCTGAGTATGTTTGGCATTAAATCTCAGTCATCGGCGAGGGGGAAATGACCAAACACGATCAATAAAACCAATCTATTTGTAAAATACAAAGAAAATTTATAAATTAGACGAATTTATATGATGCCGGGATTTTATCAATTTTCTATATTTAATTCTGATTTCAGTAATAAATGTGAAGAAATTCTTTCATATCAATGATGATATAGTCACATTTATAACTGATTCTTTTTACCGAAGTTGGACGCCCGACCGGGTAGACAATTTGCCGAAGCCGGCACCCCAGGCTGGACCTATAATAACTCCCCGAGTGTCCAGCCGTTAGGGGCCGGAGCGCAGCGGAAAGGGCGAGACCAGGTAAACCCGGAGCCGCTTTTGCGGCGGAGTGGTGCAGCGTAGCGGGTAACCATTATTTGCAGTGCGTAGGACCTACTCTAAGCCAAGAAATTTTTTAATACTGGGTGATATAAGATTTGCTGGAACCGATCCGCCAATGGAATAAAGGATGCTTTTAAGATTGGATTCCCAATTTTTCTCTTTGTTTTTTAGTAATTTATCTGCTTCGTCAGTAAGAGGTTTAATTACATTTTTTATAGAATCATCAGGTAGATTTTTTATTTTTTCCAAAAATTGCTCTATTTCATTTTCCGTACTGTAGTTTAATTGAATGTTTACGTTTTGCGATTCATTGACCAGAGCACTACCCGGACTGTTCTGAATCGTATTTTTGTTATCATGATAATCTGAAGAAATTATTGACGGTCTTACTATTAAATACCACGCTAATGGCGAAACAATTTGGTCGAAAGGCAGAGTCGTCGAAGGCCAACCAGACGGATATTGGGAGTGGTATCGCATTGACGGAACCATTAAAAGATCCGGAAATTTTAAAAGAGGTGCAAAAGTTGGAGAATGGGTTACTTACGATAAACTGGGAAAACCGTATAAAAAAACAAATTTTGACTAAAACAAATAGTTCACTTTAACTTCGCAAAACAATATACCGATTAGCTATATCAGGTATGCGACGAATAATTCAGAATTCAGAATCGATTTATAATAGTTTGGGAGCGAATGAGAGAGCCATAATTGACACGGTGAAAATCCGTTTTTTAAGAATCTTATTTATTCAAATTATTGCTTTGAAATTTAAATTTCAATGGAATGGCTGGCTCCAGTATCTAATTCCGTTACCAATATCCCTCTTATTATTCTTGATTGGCATTACTCATTATTTAATTGGATTTGTATTGCCCTCTTATGTTTTTCTTGTTTTTGGTACTTTAATTCTTCTTCGAATTATTTTTGATATAATTACTGTAAAATTTCTATTTAGACCCTACGAGGCCGATAGCAAAAGCATGAATGATAAGAACTTTATTGAGCTTATCATAATTCGAAAATCCTGCCGTTCATATCAATATCGGAAACTTACCAAATCGGATTTTGATGATCTGATGCAAAGTGTGAAGAAACATCAAAAAGAACCCAAATTTAGTAATAATGAGATACGCTTTGAATACATTTCAGGACCAATAAGAGTCTGGCCTGTGGTCAATGCTACCGAGTTTCTTGTTGCAATTGTACCTAAAAAGTACGACCGTCGTGCCATACTGGAAGTCGGTCGCACACTCCAAAAAGTTGTTATCGATGCGACCCGAATTGGTATAGCAACATGCTGGATCGGTGCCGGAGCAGATCACAACAGCCTTTATACTATCCTGGGGAATCGACTTAATATAGAAAAAGAAAAAATAATTTGTATCTGTGCTGTTGGTTATAAATCACGATATACACCTCTCTTTATTCAAATATTAAATAAAAAGTTTCATCATCGTTTGCCATTGAGTTCCCTAATATTTTCCGATATAGAAAATCAAAGTCAGCTTGATTTATCAACACACCCATTTCGGAATTTCTATCAAGTATTCGAAAGCTGCCGCTGGTCTCCTTCCTCCTATAATGCACAGACCACAAGATGTTCGGCTGGCTATAACGAAAATGGTGAGTTGAATCGATTTGACTTCTATACCATTACCTCGTCCAGATATTATGCGCCAGTTGCAACTGGAATATGGTGCGGAAACTGGGAGATGGCCTGTGAAACTATCGGAATTCAAGGAGAGTTCCGATTTCTCAATGATTCTCTTAAACGAACCGAACTCCCTTTTTACGATATTAGCTGGGTTCTGAAAAATCCAATTTCTATTCAGATGGTTAAACAGGAGAATCCAGCGCTGGAGTTATAACAGGACACCGTTTAACAACATACTGAGGTACTACAGGCTTGCAACTCCCCGAACGGATCACAATTTGGAGAGGAATCATAGGATTTCAAAGGGTAGTAAAATTGATTATTTATGTATATTTTCTATATTAAGATAGGGGATAAGATTGTGTTTCTTTTACTTCGTTACGAAAACGAACTATTTATAAAAATTTAATTATTAAGGATGATATTATGAAAATTACAATTCAAGCAACGATATCGGCAGGCAGGAAGAAGGTCTGGGATTATTACACTGATCCTGAACACATTGTAAATTAGAATTTTGCTTCAGATGATTGGCGTTGTCCGAGTGCAGAAGAACAAATAGGTTGTTTCCTTGACTCACTGTGTAATTCGTGCGGCATCCTTTAAGTAATCTGTATCAGTCTGAAAATGACTCATGCAATGCGCCCCACATCAAAAGGATTCTGCAACTATGCTCACAAAAAGAGTTGCGGAGTGATCGCATATCAATTATGCAATACCCTTCACCCGTACAGAATCGTATCGAAGAAAAGAAATGCAACACAAAATTAAACCAGAGTATGAGCAACGGTTCCATGTCCGTTCCTATGAAGTGGATCTCCTCCACTCGATTATGCCTTCCTCATTATTGAACTATATGCAAGAGGTAGCTGCGACTCATGCGGAAAAGCTCGGTCATGGATATGAATCCATGATGAAAGAGAAGCGCGCCTGGGTTCTATCAAGAATCTATACCGAGCTCTCCGGCTCTGCAAAAATAGGCGAAGAGATACTCGTTGAAACTAGAATATCCGCCATGGATCGAATTTCAGGCATTCGAGATTTTCTTATCACCGCGACAGATGGAAACGAGTTAGCAAGGGCCCGTACCACCTGGATTCTGGTGGATATCGAAAAACGCAAACCGGTTCGCCTTGATTCTCCAGAATTCCCTGTGTCACAGAAGGAGCCACTCTTCTCAGACAATCCAAAGAAAATTGAAAATCCATCAGAGACCAGAATCGCGTATGAAAGAAAGATAGGATACAGTTGCATTGATATCAACCAGCATGTAAACAATGTTAAGTACGTAGAATTTGCCATGGATGCCTTTCCTGAGGATTTTCTCACAACGCACCGATTGAGCTCTTTTCAGGTCAATTTCCTGAGTGAGACAAAGTATGGTGACCTCCTTTCTGTATCCGCTTCTCCCCTCAGAGGGGGAAATATATATGTAGAGGGCGTCATATCTGGAAAACCGACATTTCAGAGCCTCCTTAGCTTCACTCAGGTATAATGCCGTTTGGTGAATGAATACTACCCAGGTACGTCAGAGGGAACATCCATCCCACCTCGATTCTTGCAGAGTGTTCCCCTGCATTCCTTTTTGAGAAGGTGAATCCATGAAATCCCCTGTATAAACCCAGATCCAGGTTTTTCGATGCTATTCGGGGATTCAAAAGGTCAAAATCCATCTGAATTTAAAAGAAATTGTCGCAAGAATGAGTAATTTGCTTGCCAGCCAGTCCTTTATCCATTCAAAGAAATGTGCCGGGATACGGTGGATTCAAGTAAAGATTCTTTCTCCATTGGACTTTGCAAAATCCAGTGAAGATTCATCCGAAGCAGGAGGTATTCATGATCAAAAAAACTGATATGAAGTTATACTGGAGGAAAAACCTGACTTATGTTGGGCTTCTCCTTGCTGTCTGGTTTCTGGTTTCCTATGGTTTCGGAATCATTTTTTCCGGAGAGATGAATCAGATTCAGATGGGTGGTTTCAAGATGGGATTCTGGTTTGCACAGCAAGGATCCATTTACGTTTTTCTGATCCTGATCTTTGTTTATGTTTGGCTCATGAACAGACTTGATCGAGAATTCGATGTCGATGAAAAATAGGGAGGTGTTCACTTGTCAATTTTATACTGGACATATTTAATTGTAGGAGCGACATTCGCTATTTATATAGGAATCGCGATCTGGTCAAGAGCCGCATCGACGAAGGATTTCTATGTCGCCGGTTCAAGTGTTCCATCCGTAGCAAACGGTATGGCAACGGCTGCGGATTGGATGAGTGCTGCATCATGGATCTCTATGGCCGGTTTGATTTCGTTTCTCGGCTTTGATGGATCCGTCTACCTCATGGGATGGACTGGAGGATACGTCCTTTTAGCCCTACTGCTGGCTCCCTATCTTAGAAAGTTTGGGAAATTCACGATTCCTGACTTCGTTGGAGACCGTTACTATTCCAGTACCGCTCGTGTCGTGGCTGTTCTGGCTCAAATTTTCATCTCCTTTACTTATGTTGCAGGGCAGATGAGAGGCGTAGGCGTTGTTTTCTCTCGATTTCTCAATGTGGGGATTAACGAAGGTGTGATGATCGGAATGACCATCGTCTTCTTCTATGCCGTTCTTGGTGGCATGAAGGGGATCACCTGGACTCAGGTGGCTCAGTATGTTGTACTCATTTTCGCCTATCTCGTACCGGCAATCTTCATTTCAATGATCATTACTGGGAATCCGATTCCCCAGCTCGGACTGGGAGGAACGGTAACAGATGGGATCGCTACGCAAGCGGGAGTCCCCCCTGGAACCTTTCTGCTGGATCTCCTGGACGACCTTCATCGGGAACTCGGGTTTGCCGCATATACGAGCGGTTCTAAGCCCCTCATCGATGTTTTCATGATCACCATGGCCCTTATGGTGGGAACGGCGGGACTCCCCCATGTAATCGTTCGCTTTTTTACTGTCCCGAAGGTGAGAGATGCGAGGAAGTCAGCTGGCTGGGCACTTCTGTTTATTGCGTTGCTCTATACATCGGCCCCTGCCATCGGAGCTTTCGCAAGAACAAACTTGATACTCACTCTCAACGATAAGTCCTTTTTGGAAGCCCCCTCCTGGTATTCAAACTGGGAAAAGACAGGACTGGTTGCGTGGAAGGATAAAAACGATGATGGAATTATCCAGTACCGACCAGGGGCGCCCTTTAAAGGATCACCTTCCTTTACCGAGGATACGGGTAAATATGGCGAAAGGGTGGTTAGCAATGAATTAACAGACAATGAGAATGAGCTCTACATTGACCGGGATATCATGGTTCTTGCCAATCCCGAAATTGCAAATCTGCCGGCCTGGGTTGTTGGACTGGTCGCTGCCGGTGGTCTTGCTGCGGCCCTCTCCACAGCAGCAGGCCTTCTTTTGACCATCTCAACAGGAGTGGCCCATGACCTGATGAAAAGGACTCTGATGCCCGATATCTCCGAAAAGAGAGAGCTTCTCTCGGCCCGTATTGCGGAGATCGGAAGAGCACA
>JBNKQE010000230.1:0-7946 GCA_050295715.1 Leptospirales bacterium | reverse complement strand
TGCCCGATCCCATGCAGTCTGTGCCAGTCTGACCGACACTGCATTTTTGCCATACTAATCCCGAACCGTTATCAATTATTGTTCCGTCTCCATTATCCATATATGTTGCAGTCTGCCAGAAAATGGTTGGAGAAACGCAACGTACATTATAAAGATTCGTAGAAGTAGCGTAACCATTTGATCCATCCAGGAAGTCGACCATCCATCGGTCACTAAGGTTACGGGCGGAAGTTGTGGACGTCCAGTATCTAGTTGATTCATTTCCTGGAAAAGAGGTTGTATTTACTGCTGGAAAATATGTGCTGAAATCAGTCAGACTGAGCATTTCCCGATTCGTTGGCAATCTCCAGTTTGTTCTTCCTGCATAACCCGCTCCACTGTTGGCGGAATTCAGGTAAGCGCATGCATTGATTGCGTTGTACCATGTATATGTACTGGCGCTTCCTGTTGTACATGTAGCTCCACTTAATCCTTCCGTGCACGTCTTCCATACAAGACCCAGGACATCATCAGTGGTTGTGTAATCACCGGTATACGTAGTGTCAGCTACAGGACCTGTAAAGCTTCGAGAAGCGGAGTACCACCCATCCTGACGTGGAGCTGATGTGCTTGTGCATACAATACTAGTACCATTGCCATCAGAACAAGTTGTCTGACCTGTATCGGAAACCGGATAAGATATTCCATTGAGCTTAGTAGTAAAAGTCTTTTGAATATTTGCAGAAATTAGATGACCGACGAGATCCTGCAAATTTGCCGCATTTACATTCCATCGAATCGTAGTATTTTCTGGATACTCGACCCAGCCCAGGTCGACGAGGAGCGTAGTGCTGTCGCTCCAGGCGATGACCATTTCCGTTGTGGGGACGGAAACATACGTACTCGTACTAGCATCATAGGCCTCCGCGGTAACCACCGGAGTAAGAGATGTTTCCATTTCTTCACTGAATACGACTGTTAAAATATGACCTGAAGCTGATACTCCGGAAGCACCATCGTCCGGAGTTGTTGAGATAACAGTAGGTACGACAGCATCTACAAACACTGATACTGAATGATTTCCATAAATCCCCGCACTGTTGGCTACACAGACTCGTATTGTATTGCTACCAGGAGATAATGAGGATTTATCAATCTGGCTGGAGTGTGTAGAATTGGCAAAACCCAGGGTGTTGCTTACATTCGTTCCCGAAGCCATTGTTCCATTGTTACAATCTCCGCTACCAACAACAATTTTATATGGTCCAGTTGTATCCGTAGACCATACAACATTTACATTTGATGTTTCTTTTACAAGATTTGAATAGGAGTTGATTGTCACTACAGGTATGGTCGAATCCACTATGTAGTCTTGCGATTCCAGCGCACTGAGATTTCCAGCTCTGTCACGTGCCAGATACTTGAGTGTATGCAATTGATGATCATCCGATATTTCTACAGGAGTTATATATTCCGTCCCCAATGTTACAACACCGGTTGTTCCAGAGATTTCTGGCGTGCCCGAGATTTCATATGCAATCTTATCGCACCCGACACCTGAGTCACTACAGCCAAGGGTTACCTGGATTGAATTTCCAAATCCGCCGCCGGTGGGACTGGCATTAACGACGGGTGGTGTATCATCGCGAGTAATTGTAAAATTTATATGACCGACTATTCCGCTATTGCTATCTGTAACACAGATCCAGAAGCTGTTATCACCTATGGAAAGCGAAGAAGCGTTCAATGTTGGTCCAATATTATTATTAAGGGCAAATACTCCTCCATTCTCGATTTCGGTTCCATCGTTGCAGGAAGTAGCTTCTTTTCGTATGGAATAGGTTCCGTCCCGCGTGCTTGTCCACTTGAAAGTAGCGCTATTAATAGCTCCCGATGTATTGCTTAAATAAATACTGCTCAAGTTAGAATAGCTAACAGATGGTACCCTGTTATCAATTTGGTAGGTTGCAGTATGAACCGATTCAATATTTCCTGCCATATCCTGGCATCGATATTTGAGATTATACGTCCCGTTTCCTTCAGCTCCTACCTTTACCGAAACCTGTGGTGGTGCTGTGATTTTACCATGCGCCGGAATGAATACTGGAGTGCTACCATCTACAGTGTATACTATTCCACCGGGTGCCACATCGTCGGTGCATGTGATCGTAACAGTCTGGCTCGTTGCATAGATTCCAGCCGATAAATCATGGTTTGAATAGGGGAGTGTGCTATCGGCTGCAATTGCGGAAAGGATAAGATTATCTGCGATTCCATCCCCATCTGTGTCATATCCCCCCGTAAGAATTATGACCGGACTACCGCTTCCACCTGAACCGGTAGTTATGCCGGTATCCGATAAAAAATAGTCTGGATTTCCGTCCCCGTCAGCGTCGATGGCGTCCGGTTGACCGTTTGCATCTGTATCAATCAAGAGAAGATTCGGTGATCCATTTCCGTCTATATCCAGGCCGTCAACCACACCGTCATTATTCAAATCCAGAAGAACGCCATCAGAGACTCCATTCTGATCCAGATCTATCACATCTCCGGGATTTCCAATCCCATTATTGTCATTATCTCCGGAGACTAATGTATTAATAAGGAAAATATCCTCCAGAGAAAAACCTCCATCATTTCCCGACTTACAGGACTGGAGCGTAAGAATACTAGCAAGAATCAATAATACTGAAACTAGCGATTTTCTAATATTTGAATTCATAGGTGTCCTCTGGATGTGTTATGATATTTATTATAACACTATACGTTAACGAGTTTAGACATGCTGACATCCGTCAATATAATTTATAGATATCCGAATAATTATATTTGAACGAGGGTCGAAAAATGCCCATTTTTCGCCTGTTTTATATAACAATGCGCATTTTTGCAGCAATATATAACCACTAACCCAATTACACCACCTAACTTATATGATATACCGGGATTAGTGTAGCAAAACTATCTGATTCATTATTGCAGAATAAATCAATGAGAGGAGTTAAATGAATCAGGCCAGGTTCAAAATTAGGCTGACTGAGGGTTTGTGCCTCGTATACATGGCTATCTACCGTAACTTCCTAGAATTTTGACATTGTAGCCCTGGGATAGCTTATAATGAATTACCCTCTCCATAGCCTTGAACACGGCCACTATATCTGGTTCAGTCAATGTAGTTCCCTCAGTAATACTCTTTATTTGCTCCGCTTCGGATAGAAGCCCCAAACTTTCGGTTCTGGCCAGATAGGGCCTTGCTACCGCCGATCTTGATTGATTTCTTAAAAATGTAGAATTTAATCATAAAATCCCTCCATATGAGTCTCTAAAATAAGTAATAATGAAATCGCATAGGGTAACTATCCAGTCTATCACCAGTTGTTATGTTGCTCGTTACTCGTATCACACTTAAGCAGCGTAAAGAATGATCACCCATTGCATAAAATCTCTGTCATTTTCGTTTTTTTTTAAGTTACAAGACCGAATCTGTTTAATCTCCGCAGTCTGTATCGATATCCCGTTAGACTTTCATGCTGTGATATATATCATAGCTATAGTAATCCGGTGTGATTTATATCAATATAACTGTTATCCACTCTAAAAAAGGTATTTTATGAGAGAATTTTAGATAAAGGTGATTTAGCAAAGTCTGGTTGAAAGAGCCTCAAAAGAGCATACAGAATCAGGTTTTATCCAGGCTCAAAATCAAGCTGGCAATGATTTTTTGCCTCATAGTAACGACCATCCACCAACAGTTTTCGAAGCTTGACGATTCGGATAAAATAGGTTTCGGTATGCTCTTTAAATGCGGCAGGGAGGTGTTCTCTCTCCATCCGCGAAAGTTTACCATCAAAGGCTGTAGAGATAGCCAGCAAATCCAGGATAAAAAATCGCTCATGATCCTCGACTTCATCGAGAACCTGCAGAAATATTTCCCAGTCGTCAAAGTTATCTCCTTCCTTGATATTGAGAAGATAGGAAAGACGTACCATCAATATTAGCATGTTCGGATGGGCATTTTGAGTTAGCACAATCGAATTTCCAACAGCTCTGATACATGCCCTGCGCGCTTTTTCAGAGAGCCTGGATAACTTTTCTTTCGTTATAATCTCCTGAACCATATAATTCGCCAGCAAATTTCCAAACAATCGAAGTCTGGCATCTTTTGCCACCTTATAAATGACAAAGGCATTCCAGAAGCCGGTAATGGGAGTCGAGATATAGGCCACATTCAAACCTATTCGGGTCAGACTTTTTCCGGCCACTCTTCGTAAGAACATCTTTGCCAGTACGTTGGAGGTGACAACCTTTGCCTTATAAAGCTTACCTACAAACAACATCTTTTTTTTGGAAACACGAGCCAGTGGATCTACTCCAAGAATATGCCTCCCTGGTTCGGGAATCTCAAGAGCGGCTCTGGCCAAAAGGTTGGGAATTGTGATATTATCTATTTGTTCATCCTTTTGAAGATGGTTATGCCCCGTAACCCTTGAAATATTGTAGACCACATTTAATGAAACATAAAATAATACTACAAATTCTAAAACTGTGAACACAAGCGTGACAAGTGCAACCATACTCCACATGATTGTTGCACCGGAATCCTTGTAGACCACTTCTGTATATACACTTGCACCCGCTCCTGTCGCCCCGATGACAAATGCGATCAATGCGTTAGTATATGTAATTCTTCGGACCTTGCTTGCAAGTTCCTTATCGTTTGATGCAAAACCATATGCATCATTACCACGTATAGCAAGTTTCTCAAAGAACTTAATACCAAGAATTTCAAACCAGCCCGGTTTTTCCGGTTCCAGCAGTTTTTCGGCACTTTCAATTGTTTGATAATCTTCTGTCATTGTTTTTCAAATCCGTAAAACAAATTTCACAAACGGAGAGAATTGGAATTATATTTTGTTCGAAGTTATTGAGGTCTGTGGCTCCGTAAATTATTATTAATGAAAGATGGTCATTCTAACATGAAAACTTTTACGTTGATTCTTTATTAGATAAAATACTGAAAAATACTTCAGGCAAAAATTCTGCTATTAAACCAGCACCGGCACCGGAAATATTCACAGGATTATAATATGTAATTCTTATATGTTATTGACTGATCAATAGCACATTGGAATATACTTAAAGCAGACATGAAAGATGAAAATATTCAATAGAGTATCTAATTCTCAATAGTAAATTCAACAGAAATAAATAGAATCACTATGAACTTGAAGAATATAAATGCGATCATTTTAATACTGCTAAGTCTCTCCACGGCAGGGTGCAATACCTTTCGGACTCTTACGATGATCAGAGGAGGAGAGAGAGTTAAAGATATAAACAGCTCCATCCATGTTCCTTATTCACTGATTAGAGATAATATCATAGTGGATGTGCATATTAATGGCTCTCCTGAAACATATAAATTTCTCCTGGATACGGGAGCTCTGAACGTAATTGATTCTTCTGTTGCAGAGAGAATTATTGATATAACCAACGGATCCATCGGACTTGAGGATACAACAGGAGAGAGAGAGACCGTCTCTCTAATATCTTTAGAAATGCTCAGCATTGCAGATAATGTATCAGTTCAGAATGTCGCTTCGGCAATCCTGGATCTCAGTGTTATTGAAAAGTATACAGGCTACAGAATAGATGGGATACTGGGTTCCAATACTCTCAGACATTTTATAATCTCAATTGACTATGAATCGAATACATTGGAATTTTTACCTTCAAAATGGAAACCTGCATCGGCAGATCAGATAAATACGATTCCAATAAAACAGATCATGAAAAATGGTTTCGCACCGGCATTTGAGTGCAGCCTGGATAACCTGCAAACTCCATGTATCATTGATACCGGCTTTTCGGGAACTCTTATGGTTCCATCGGAATATCTGAATCATCAATGGAAAGACAAAACATCGCTTGGAGGTTTTATTTACGGTGGTGGATTGGGAGTATTAAAAGTGTCACGTTTCCTTTTAGTGAACAATATGAAAATTGGGCACCAGATTAATCTAAAAGAGGTACCTGCAATAACCATAGCCCGTGAATACACATACATCGGGAAGGAGATCTTATCACACTATAAAATGATTTTGAACTACCCGGGTAATATGGTTACGTTTATTCCCAAATTATCCATCCCCGTAAAACTGAATGTACCAATGGCAGGCTTTGGGGTCAGTCCCGATGACAGCGGACATATTGTCGTTATTTACGTTGCGGAAAAATCGCCGGCAACGGACATACTAAAACCCGGTGATCGCATTTTGAGTTTAAATGGGATATCCGGCACAGTAGAAAATCTAAGCAAGATAAGAAATCTGATTATTGATCCGCAAATAACAAAGCTACAAATAGAATTTAATTCATCAAAAAGAATTAAGAAGATAACTCTTCTTAAAAGAAAGCTGTTACCTTTTTGAAGAATACTGACCGCGACAGTTATTAAGAGCTAATTCTTTTTCTACAGCGTTCCGCCAGTTCATGCATCCCAAATATCGATCATATCTGCGATAAAGATAGTTTTTGTTCACACCAATGAACAAAACTCACAGGCGCCCAATTTTTTACCCTGATTTAGAAAATTTGCCCATCCAGCGCGCAGAGTCGATGACGTGACCCTCCATGGCAATCTGCAGCTTCTCTTTTGTGGTGGATTCGGGGAGTTCAAGTGTCGTGTCCAGAGCATATAGATAAAAGTAGTATCGATGAACACCTTTCGGAGGGCAGGGGCCTCCATAACCGTGCTTCCTGTACCCGGTGATTCCCTGTTTCGTACCTGCTGGAAGGCCTTTCGTTCGCTCAACATTCTCTTCCAGTCCCTTTATGGATGCTGGAATATTCCATAAAATCCAGTGAGTAAATCCTTTGTCTCCCGGAGCATCCGGGTCATGAAAAATTAATGCCAGGCTCTTCGCAGCCTCCGGGATATCACCCCATTCCAGAGCCGGTGAAATATTTTCACCTTTGCATGTATATTTATCAGGGATTGTTCCCTCATGATTGAATACCGGACTCGAAATGAACATTCTCCACCTCTTTACATATTTTATAGATCAATTTTATTCAGTACCTTGCCTTGCTTTTTTAAGCATGCTATAATTTAGAATAACAGTCCGTTTTTTTTACAAAGTCAATTACAGCACCTGCATCTTCTACTTGAATTTCCTGTAAAATATTTTTACAGTAGTATATTACAGGTGCCTTATTACATTGATCCAGACATTTGCACTTTGCAATCCGAACCCCTGCATTCATTTTGTTTCTATCCATCTCTTTTTTGAGCTTTTTACGCAATCTCCCGGCCCCATTTTTTTTACAATCTTTCCCGGTGCAAACGAACAGGATGCTCTTTACTTTCTTGATTTTCATTATTGAAGTGATTCATTCGACGAAATTTTTGTCATTAAAGACCGGAAGAAGATCCTCCTCCGGAGGATACTTCAATGCTACTGCGATCCATCGGAGGAGGATTTAGAAACCAATCAATGTGGGATTTTTTTCCAGATCGCACCTCCTTCATGTTTACTCCAGTATTCCGACAACCAGTGATCCAGTGAAACTGGACCTGCACCGGTCAAACTGAATACAACAATTCCCAGGGCTACAAAAAGTGTCACAGGAAGACCAGATCCAGGGGCGAAAAAGGTATATTTCAAGCTCAATACATACAACGCTCCAATAAGGTTTGGAACATTCAATAGAGCCACCCACCTGGTCAAGAACCCCATGGCCAGAAAAGCACCACCAATAATGTTAGCCACCAGAATATAGTGAGCTATCCCGAGAGTCGTAAATTCACCGGGAGTCCCACCGAACAAGCTTATCAATGAATCCATCTGACCTGTAAACTCCAGACCTTTCATGATTAAGAATATACCAAGATATACCCGCAGAATATCAAAGAAGTATAATTTATGATCTTCCAGATATTTATAAATTGCATTCATGACGCTTCC
>JBNKQE010000229.1:0-7964 GCA_050295715.1 Leptospirales bacterium | reverse complement strand
ATGTGCCATAATATAGTCCTCATTTATTGTTGCAGTAGTTTACTAGATTCAGTATCGCATATTTTCAATTACAGAATGCTTTATCAGATACTCTTTGATTTGATCAACGGTCATGAACGGCTGTCTTGAGCTTATATATGGATCTTTAACACTCTGGTTTATGATATCTTCATACGCATCGTAATTTACATTATCATACATTGGGGGAAATGCAGGTTTTACTACAAACATATTCTTGAGTTCAATCGCTCTATGCGTTTCCTCATCTGTCATTAGTTCTTCGTAAAATTTTTCACCAGGTTTTTTACCAATAACCTTCATAAATACGTCCGAATCTCTCTTCCCAAAAATGGGCGAAACCAGATCGATCATT
This sequence comes from Leptospirales bacterium, assembly GCA_050295715.1. Classification (GTDB taxonomy): domain Bacteria; phylum Spirochaetota; class Leptospiria; order Leptospirales; family Leptonemataceae; genus JBNKQE01. The sequence continues at coordinate 7,591 of JBNKQE010000229.1, read as the reverse complement.
GCCTGTCCCAGGTCTTCAATACGCATGACAGGCATCTTAGTCACAAAGACTTCTCCACCTCTGGCCTGGAGGGATGCTTGAAGAACAAGACTTGTCGCTTCAGGAATGGTCATAATAAATCGTGTCATGTTGGTGTCTGTAAGAGTGATATGTCCCAAATCCCTGATTTGTTTGAAGAATATAGGTACAACTGATCCCTTTGAACCAATCACATTCCCAAAACGTGTACTGCTGAAAATGATATTACGAGCACCACGGATATTCAGCGCTGAAGTCATGAGTCTTTCGCCAAGAAGTTTCGTTGTTCCCATTACGTTGGTGGGATTGACAGCCTTATCGCTGCTGGTGTATATGACTCTCTCCACTTTGTCTGAATTCAGTGCCGCTTCAATAACATTGGCTGTTCCATCAACATTTGTTTTTGCTGCGTCAAGGGGGCTGATTTCACTAATTACAACATGCTTCATAGCTGCTGTGTGGAGAATTACTTCCACATCTTTGCAGAGGTATGTGAGTCGGTTCAAGTCACGAATATCACAAAAGAATCCATTGACTCTCTTTTCCTTGATGAATTGCTCATTTAAATAAAAAAGCTCAGCTTCATTATTATCGATTGCCTTAATTTCAGACACATTCAGTTCAAGTAGTTGCTTGATAAGCTCCTGGCCTATCGTTCCTGCAGCGCCAGTGATCAAAACCTTTTTATTTTTGTAGAAATTTTTCATTTGAGTCCCAATCAATAAGCACGAGGAAGATTATCATGGAAACATACCTCTAACCATACAAGCGATTAGTATTTGAGGTATGTGTCAATAACATATTTGAGCTGACTCGGTTTAATATGGCGTGAGTTTAGCTATAACCTATCGTCCATCAGGAATAACATGCAAATAGTAGCCTTCATCGAAATAAAATTCGCTAATATCTAAATATTCTCTATGCAGCTATCTGATCCAGCTGTACAAAGTGGGCAGTGAAATGCCACTCTCTTTTGAAATCTGGGTCACACCCGGACAGTCCGGGAGAGGAATCTTTTTTTACGATGGATTTTTTAAAATCCTCACAGAATCTTGCCATTGTTTACCTCAGTTTGAGGCGACAACCTCTCTGGTAGAGAGGGCATAATACCTTTCTAATATATCTGATGACGGTCATGGCTTATGAGATTTCATAAGAAAATGTTTTAACGCAGGCAACAATAAGAAACCAAATAATTGCGTTTACAAAATTCGGCAATAGTCAGCGGAAATAATAATCATGCTCTGAAATTTTTACTTGATCCGGCAGATACTATGCCTCCCGATGATGGTTTAACCATTATTCTCAGGATCAAATACAAATACAAATGGATAACACACTGGTAATAGTAAGAGTTGCTGGATTTTTATTGGGACTGATTGTTTCACTGTGGGCATTTTTTCGCTTTAGAAATCATCTTGTACGACGTTCTGAATTTATATTAACCTTTATTCTCGGATTAGCAATTCTTCTCGTTTCAATACAGCCGTCTATAATCAATATTCTCGCAGATGTAATGGCTCTCAGTGGAAGAGTCTACGGCAGAATCATAGCATTGTTGATTATTTCCGCCATGCTCAATAGTATACTTATCCTGGGATTACGCAGTAAAGACTTAAAAAGGTCCATTCAATTCGACCTTCTTGTTCGGAAGCTCGCAATGAGGGATTTTCTACGTCATTCAAAAAAGAGAATAAATTCCCCAATTTTTGTAATATTACCAGCGCTGGATGAGGCGGAAAATCTGAAGGCACTGCTACCGGAACTACCTGCCAGAGTCCTCGGAAAAAAAGTCGCATACCTGGTTGTTGATGATGGAAGCACTGATAATACTGTAGAGGTTGTGGAACGTTCAGGTCATCTTGTTGTTTCAAATCCCATAAATCGTGGTGGTGGAGCCGCTCTTCGTCTCGGATATGACCTCGCAATGACAATGGGAGCAGAGATAATTGTAACAATGGATTCGGACGGTCAACATTTACCATCTGAAATTGAAGGACTGATTAAACCAATTCTTGATAACGAATGCGATATTGTCATTGGCTCACGAGTCCTGGGAAGCAGAGAGAAGGATTCATTAATACGATGGATTGGAATACATTTCTTTAACTTTATAATTAATACTCTTGCCGGTACAAGTATATCAGATTGCTCAAATGGATTTAGAGCCTTTAGAACAGCTTCTCTAAAAAAGATTCTATTAATACAGGATCAATTCCATACTGCGGAATTGATTATAGATGCCGCAAAAAAAGGAATACGCATTGGCGAAGCACCGGTTACAGTGATGCGCAGGCATTCTGGATTTAGCAAGAAAGGAAAGAGCCTCCTTTATGGTTATAATTTTTCAAAAACAGTTATTAAAACCTGGTTGCGGTAGTGGAATTGTAGATTGAAAAAGATTATATTATCATTAGTTGGAATTGTTATACTCGGTTATATTTTATACTCACGAGTTGATTACGTTCAATTTATAGAGTTGTTACGAACTGAAATATCGATTTATACTTATCTCAGTTTATTTTTCGTTATTAATCTTCAGCATTTGTTTCGTGCAATACGATTCAGGCAAATCCACAATCGCGTAATTACAGGCAAAATTACTTTTCTCCAATCACTGATAGTGACTTCAGGAAGCTTTTTTCTTGCCATGGCAACTCCTAATAAGCTCGGGGACAATTTCCGTGCACTTTTTTTTAAGGATAATAAAAAACAAATTATGGCGATTACATTCTATGAATATTTTATAGATGTTATTGTTTCTGTTTTCTTGCCGCTTATAGCACTTTACGCGGTTTATGTAAAGATACCAATTGCTACGTATTTGCTTGCCGTTGTAATAGCATCATTGTTGGTTGTATATTTATTCTTTCCCGTATTTATTCGTGCAATAGGCCGAATCCCATATATAAAAAAAATTATAGTCTTTTTTGAAGAGATAGTTTCAGTTCATAAGAGTGTTAAACAAGTCAAGGGGACCTTATTATATATCCTGGCGTATACTATATTATTCAATGTGGTTTATTTTGCGATTCAATATGCAATATTAATGGATATGGGCGCGAGCATAGATTTCATTGAAGTAATTGCCGCGTCAGGCTTGTCTTTTTTAATTGGTGCTTTTTCTATGGTTCCCATGGGACTTGGTGTGAGAGAGATGACTTCATATTCTCTTTTTATTCACTTTGGAGTTGCGACACAGATTGCAATGGCATCGGTTTTATTGATGCGGGGTATTACACTATCATTATTGATAAGTGGATCAATTGGTTATTTTATTTCTGTTTACAGGAATCGATAAACGAAAGCAGATGAATTGCTAACAATGCATCACATTCCTTGAATGCTTTGGAATCCCTGCTTACAGGCTTCTCCGGTAATAACAATGGTTGAATATTTTCGTAACGCATCAGGTTTACTCAATGAAATTTTCCGTAATTACAATTAACCTCAATAATCGCGAAGGACTGGAGAGGACAATCAAGAGTATTACGACTCAATCGGCAACAGACTTTGAATTGATTGTTGTGGACGGAGGATCCACCGACGGTAGTTTGAAAGTGGCGGAGTCCTACAGCTCTTCTATTCATTTTTTTGTATCAGAACCGGACAGGGGAGTATATGATGCACAGAATAAAGGGATACTGAATTCTAACGGCGACTATGTTATTTTTATGAATTCGGGTGATGAATTTGCATCCGATAATTCATTGTCTCTTATGGAACGCTCTCTCGGAGATGAGGATTTTGCCTTTGGGGATGTGATGATTCGCAAAGACAAAGCCGTGACTCAATTAAAAAAATACACTCCAACCTTAACTCCACATTTTTTATTGAATGATACAATTTGCCATCAGACAATGATTTTTAAGAGATCCGTTTTCGAAAAATGGGGCTTGTATGATCTTTCTTATTCAATAGCTGCCGATTATGAATTCCTGCTTCGTATGATTCTGTCCCATTCTGCAAGATATAAATATATCAACGAAACTATTGCGATTGTCGATGCTGGAGGTATATCCGATCAAAGGGAATCCGGTTTATCGGTCTGGTATGAAAGACGGAAAGCCCAAAAGAAGTATTTTCCCGGAGATCTGTTGTATGAAAATACACGTGGTGAATCCGATTTCCGTAATCTTCTCAAAGGCATAATGTATCATCTGTACAGAATAAAACTGACGAAAGGCTTCGTCCGATTTGTTTTACGTGGATTCTGGAGATGGAGCGCATGAATGAACCAATCACGTTAACGATTATTGTATTAAGCTGGAACAGGGAGCCTCTATTGAGGGGAACCGTTCTTTCCCTGCTCGCAAATACACGGTCTAATTTTGAAATGTTTGTCATTGATAATGGATCTTCGGATGGGTCCGAAGACTGGTTAAAAAGAATAAGTGAAAATTATAACAATATTGATGTGATTTTGCTGAAGGAAAACGAGGGAGGGGAAGCGTTTAATCGTGTTCTTAGTAAAGTTCGTGGAAAATACGTGATGTTTTCCGAGAATGATCTTGAATATCTTCCCGGCTGGGATCTAAACATGATCCACAAGTTTGAAAAATTTTCTGAACTGGGTCAACTATCGCCTTTTTCGCCATTCCCTCAGACCGAGTACGGAGAAAAGTGGAGTGAAAAACCATTTCAGGAAATTCGGGACGGCCAAGAATCACTCCTTCTTGCAGTAAATAACGTGGGTACCTCCTGTATGGTAAGCAGTGATCTTATTCAAAAGGGTGTTCGATGGGAGAATATCATTTCTGACGGAGGAGAATTCCGATTTCCTGCCGACGGTAAATTTTCGAGTGACATAAAAAAACTTGGAAAATTGGTTGCTTGGTCCGATTCTTATCAGGCAATCAACTGGGGACACTATCAACGTATATGGGAAAAAAATGAGGACTACTATATAAAGAACTGGGATGAGAAATCTTTTAAAAATATAGATAGCCTATCGGAGCTAAAAAATTTTGATACTGATGGTATCGTAAATCTGGATGATGCAAAAAAGATATTGAAAAAGCTGGTTGTCGAAAATGCAGGCCTGATACACCAATTGGATTATTTGAAAAAAAGTAAAAAGATAACATCCGGTGGAATTATTGCAATGAGGGTTTTACACAAAATATCTCGTTTACGCGGAGTTATGCGAAAAACATTTCCCGGTAAAAAACGATAATTGTAACTACTCAGTCAACAACCAGATATCTTTTGTTGCATCTTGAGCATTCGTATTTCGTACTCAGAACTATTATATTCAAAAGGTTTGTAAAAAATATTGATGAAAACCAGATTGGAAACCTTGAAATTTTCCAGCCGATCCAAAAGACTCCGCACTGAAAGAGAGCGAGTCGTCCTCTCTGATTCGGTTTTCCGAACCGAAGCTGATTCTTTCGCAGTCCACTTTGAATGATGCGATTGAAATTGTGACTGAATGTAACCTGAAAAGAGTAATATGGGTTTTTGTGATAGGATCGGAGCAGATCAATTACGCATGTAAGGCCAGAACTGATGATACGAATCTGAAGCAATATCAACAAATATGAATAGTTACTTTTCGTTGATATAAGGCCAGTGCACATAAGCTGAAATGAATAATAAAAGAGCGGAAAAATAAAGCATTATAGTGGTTGGAATTTGAGTTTTTAATCTGGCGAAAAACTTTACTATCCGGGCTTCTAATTGTAAAATGGTTTAGTCGAGTATCTATGCATTTTCTTTTACCTGGCATTATTTTATAACTGCCATTAATGTCCGGATATTGATTGTTCCCGAAAATTAATGGAGAGAGTATGATTCAGGAGTATGAATACCGGGGGATTATTGTTACATATAATCCGGATGATAGTATAAAAGCACACATCAAGAAACTTATCGAGAATAATTCAAAGTTGATTATTGTCGATAACGGTTCATCAGGATTATCCTCAATTGAAGATCTGTCAGTTGTAAAAAATAAAAACGTCACATTTCTGAAACTAAAGAAAAATTATGGTCTTGCCTTTGCCCAGAACTATGCAATAGAACATGCTATTAATGATAGTGTAGATTACATATTTCTTCTCGATCAGGATTCAGAACTACCTGCCGATTATTTTGAAAAGATGATTTTATTTTACCATCAGTGGATGAATAAATATAAGATCGGCATCGTTGCACCTAATTTTTATGATTCCGGGATTGGAATGCAGACAAATTACGCAGTTCTTACTCCACTATCTTTCCGTAATGTAAGTTGCTCAGACCAGAATATGAAAGAGGTCTCTTTTGTTGTTGCATCGGGCACGATGATTCCTGCTTCAGTTTTAAAGAATACAGGGCTTATGCGCAGTGATTTTTTCATTGATCATATCGACAGTGAATATTCACTTAGATTGCGCAAGTCCGGTTATAAGATTCTGGTAAATTGTGGTATGACGATGAATCATACGATCGGCGAGAGAACTATACATAAACTGGCCGGTCTTACAATTAAACCGAATCATCACGGTCCCCTTCGAAAATACTATATTTTTCGAAATGGATTACGTATAATCTGGATATATGGATGGCGATACCCGGGGTTTACCGTATTAATGTTTCAGCGAATGGTTCATGATATACTGGGGATACTCTTTTTTGAAAAAAATAAAACTGTAAAAATCGCTGCTGTATTTCAGGGTATGATTGCCTCATTTCTGCCATTCAAGAAAATTGGGCCTGAAAACATTGGATGAGGCCTCAGGCTTGCAGTTATCTGGAAAAATTAAAGCATCAATTGTTACATACAACAGTAATTCTGATGTCCTGTCAAAAAGCATAGCTTCACTTTTAGAATCAAAATCAGTTCAATCCGTAGTCATTCTGGATAATTCTCCGGAGTTCCCATATAGTGAGCTAAAACGTAAGTTTACTGATGACCGTCTTGAGTTTAGATCGACCGGTGGGAATCTCGGATATGGGAAGGCACACAATATTGCCATCCGTGAAAGCTTAGATAATGGAACAGAATATCATCTGGTAATCAATCCCGATGTCTATTTTGATCCGGGGACACTTGAGTCCATCTATGATTTTCTGGAAAAACATATGGATATAGGCCTTTTAATGCCCGATGTGCATTATCCGGATGGCAGCAGGCAATATTTAAGTAAATTATTACCGACGCCTTTGGACCTTATTCTTCGAAGGTTTATCCCATTTAAATCATGGAAGGATAAGAGAACCAGGTCTTATGAGCTCCATGATATGGACTTCTCTGTGACTTATGATATACCCTATCTCTCCGGATGTTTTATGATGCTCCGAACTTCAATCGTAGAAAAGGTTGGCTTGTTCGATGAGCGGTTTTTTATGTATTTTGAAGATACTGATCTGACCCGCAGATTCTATAATACTTCCAGAAGTGTCTATTTTCCTGGAGCAAAAATTTATCATGAATACGGCAAAACATCCTATAAAAATATAAGAGTATTGAGATATCATATTGTGAATGCGATACGCTACTTTAACAAATGGGGCTGGTTTTTTGATCAGGAGAGATTCCGTATCAACAGGGCAATAAACAAAAGGATAAACGAACAAATTCGAAATAACA
>JBNKQE010000228.1:0-7973 GCA_050295715.1 Leptospirales bacterium | reverse complement strand
ATCTCTGCCAACATACTCCAGGCTGGATTGTATTTATCAAACTTCACTTTTTTCATATTTAAAAGTATCCATCCAAATCTTGCGAAAAAGATAGCATACCAGACAAGTAACTCGAAAGATTATTATTCTCCCACTCATCTCCGTTTGTTCGAAGGTCAGATAATAAGCAAGTAAGAAACTTATCAAAATCTTCTTTTCCCAGCTTCAATGATTAAGCGCAATCTTTGAAAGCCTCGAATGGTGTAGAAAATCCAAGTGATTTCCGGGGTCTGTTGTTCAATGCCTGCTCAATCTTTTTTATTTCCATCTCTGAGATCAATGAAAAATCAGTCTTCTTTGGAAGGTATCGCCGAATCAGACCATTTGTATTCTCAACACTTCCTTTTTCCCAGCTGTGGTAAGGCTGACAGAAATGGGTCCTCAGCTCAAGTCTGGATGCAATTTCTTCGTGTAGAGCATTCTCAGTTCCATTGTCAAACATGATCGACAAACGCATTTCCGCGGGATAATCTTTTAGCATGCGAATTATTGCATGCTTCGTCTCATTGGCTGTCTTGTTTGGTAATTTTAAGATCCGGGTGAATTGAGTGACCCTCTCTCTCAAAACGACAAGGACGCTGGATGATTGACGCGATACCATTGTGTCAGCCTCCCAATCACCCACACGAAGTCTGTTATTGATTATATCAGGACGTTCGGTAATCGGGACTCTGTTTGGAATCCTGGAGATCCGCTTTCCCCTTATTTCAAACCGTTTTGATCGTTTCTTGCCGGCTCTGGGCAGGTACTTCGCAAGGTGACGTGCACCCTTGTAAATGAAAAGATAGATGGATTCATGGTTCGTTTTCGCACCCTGTATTTCCTTTGAAATACGTCCAGCGATGATTTCCGGAGTCCAGCCAATCTTGAGTTTGTCTATCGCATAATCCCGTATTCTCTTTTCCTTCAATCTGTCTTTGGCATGCGATTTGGTCTTTCGATCTTTGCTTCTTTTCTCTGCATGACTTGCAAGGTAGTTCTTTCTTACGAATGATCCATTCCGTCTTATTTCCCGGCTAATCGTGGATGGATGACGATCGAGTAGTGCAGCTATTTCTTTTTGAGTCTTTCCCCGGGCAAGTTCTATTGATAGTCTTTCCCGTTCTTCTAATGAAAAATGATTGTAGTTCTTCCCGGCTTCCTGTACCTTTCTTTTCATCGCTGGGGTTTCCTTTGGTCCTATGGTTTGGTTTGGCGATTAAACCTTCCATCGGGAACCCCTTCGATTTCAACTACTTATTTGCTTACCAGAATTGCACTTCTCGATTGAACGCAGGAAACTCAAATAATCCTGGAAAAAAATACATAAATCTGCATTCCTTCTCCTTGAGGAACCCTGAATGAAAGGCGAAGACACGAAGCAAACAGAATTATTCAGTTTCATTTCAATAGAAGATCGTATTCCGGAGATACGCCCGCTCAGAGAAATCCGTGAGATGGCTGATTTTGCAATCAATAGAATGAACAGAAAGATGAAAGGACTATATTCTCATACCGGTCGTCCATCCATTCCTCCTGAGAAAATCCTTCGAGCTACAATACTTCAGTTTCTTTATTCAATCAGAAGCGTAAGACAGCTCATGGAACAGCTATATTACAATCTCCTCTTCCGCTGGTTTGTTGGACTCAATCCAGATGATCCGGTCTGGAACCATTCCGTGTTTTCAAAAAATAGAGAGCGTTTCCTGAAAGGAGATTTATCCGGAAGATTTTTCCGGGAGATAGTGGCTCTTGCGAGGAACCATGATCTTTTAAGCGATGAACATTTTACAGTGGATGGTACACTGATAGAATCACTCGCCAGTTTGAAAAGCTTTCAACCGAGAAAAGGTAAGAAAAACAAAAAAAATGATGATCCCGGAAATCCAACAGTGGACTTTCGAGGAGAAAAAAGATCCAATAAAACCCATGTTTCTACAACAGACCCGGAAGCTCTTCTTTATCGAAAAGGTAAAAACCGGGAAGCAAAGCTTTATTATTGCGGGAGCGTTTTAATGGAAAATCGGAATGGTTTGATTGTTGATTGTGAGTTATCTCCTGCCGGAGGAAGAACAGAACGCGATGATGCAAAAAAGATGCTGAAACGCTTGAGAAAGGAAAATCCAGAAGGGAAAATTACTCTTGGTGGAGATAAGGGATACGATACCAGAGAATTCGTAAAAGACATTCGCGAGATGAAGGTAGTCCCTCATGTAGCACAGAAAAAGAATTCTGCGATAGATAAGCGAACTTTCCGACATGAGGGCTATAAAATCAGTCAAAGAAAAAGAAAACTTGTAGAGGAGATATTTGGCTGGAAAAAGACAACCGGTCTCCAGAGAAAATCCAGATTTTTAGGAACGTGAATCAATTCCTGGATTTATACTTTTTCATCGGGAGTATATAACTTACTCCGTATTTCTAATTTATTACGACCGTAGACTGCATGATGGTAACTGGTGAGATCGATCATTCTTTTTCGGTTGAAAGCCCGGGAATTCATTCTGGATTGCCTGGTTGCCTGTAATTTATTCAAATTTACAGATTATTAGCTGGATTGTGGTTCTTTTTCAACAACCCGTTAAGTCTGTTTCAATAAATCATTGCTTTTCAGGCTGAGAGGCAGCAGAGCCCGCCAATCCGTTTCACTTTCGGCGGAGGCAGCATTCTGAAGCAAATGAGTCATGTAGAGATAGGGATTCAAGCCGGCAGCCTTTGCACCCTCGATAATCGTGTAGAAGAACGCACTCGCATGAGCACCACCGACCGAATCATTGAACAACCAGTTCTTTCTCCCGACCACGAAGGGGCGAATTCAGTTTTCAACCGCATTATTATCTATCGGGATCGCAGGATTGTCCAGAAATTGAACGAGCTTCGGCCATTCGCCGAACGTATACGAAACAGCCATCCCCAGTTTACTCTGCGAATTCACGGAAATGGAAAGAGACCGGAGCTTCTCTTCCAGTTGTTGGATCAAAGGTCTGGAACGAAGATTTCTGAGTTCCGCAAGTCTTTCGAGACTTCCCTTTTCTCTCCGCCATGTGGCCTCGACCTCGTAAAGTTTTCTATAAATTTCGATGATTTCGCGCGTATCCGCGTTTCCCGGCGAGACCTTTTCCGCCTCCACGAATTTTCGTCGCGGTGATCGTTCATGGGAGGCGACCTGTGTCTTTGGAGCATCGAAGGGAAGTTCCGGAGGCTCTGCCTGAATGGCTTCGAGTTCATTGAACAGGCGCGCCTGCTCTGCCTCGAAAGGCGTTAGCTTTTCAGACTTCTTACCAAACAGTCTTGTTTTCAGGTCCCGGACCTGTTCCCTCAGAATCTTATTCTCAGAACGAATCACATTAATCTGTGAATCGAACTGTCTGTTCTGTTCGGCGATGATTCGCTTTAGCACTTCGACATCGGAAGGCAGGTTTTCCAGATCCATCGCCATGCGAACAGGATACATGAAATGATATAATTTTCAACCATTTATCCGGTTCTTGAAAAGTGAACGGGTTTGTGTGCTCTACGAAAATCAATTCCGTTCAACAGCCAGTGCAACTGCTCCTGTGTGATCTCCATGACATCCAATTCATCCTGTGGCCAGGGAAATCGCTGCTTTTCCAGTCGCTTGTGCCAGAGGCAGAAGCCATTCCGATCCCAGTAGAGGATCTTCACCCGATCTGCCCGGCGGTTGCTGAATGCAAAGAGATTGTTCTGATAGGGATCCTTTCGAAAATTATTCTGCACGATCCCGGCAAGGCCATTGATGGATTTTCGCATATCCGTCGGCCCGGGTTTCAGGAAAACACGATATCTCTCCTGCGGCGATGGAATCACGGGATCCTTCCAAAATCCAGATTCAGTTTGAATCGCAGGTGAAATGGAAATTCCAGATGGAATTCGAAAAGAGCGAGCCTTTCCTTTTCCGGCAATTGGAATGAAAAGGGAAGTGCCACAAGACCAGGCTCGGGCCGGGGTATCGATTTGTTCAACCTCTGATAGAAGGTGTACCTGTTCAGATTGTGCTGTCGGCAGTATTCGGCCTTGCTGAGGCCAGACTCTTTCCATGACTCTATGTGTGTTTTCCAGTCTATTGATTCTTTCATCCCGTCCTCCTTCTTTATGAGGATTTTCGGGATTTATCCGTGGGATATCAACAGGAGGAAACAGGCGCGCTTACAGACAATATTTCTCTATTTACTTACAAGGTTTAAAAAGATCAGTTGCCACACAACAAAAAAGCTGGCACTGCGTAACAGGCACACAGACTTTCTCTTTTTCTCCGGTAAATACACAGCCCCCCTCTCCACAGTGGCATCCAGTCCTGGCCCTCTCTGCACAATGATAGGCAGGCAGAGAAGGCTTTTCTCGGGGAATGGTTCCTTCCCGGACCAACGAATACAGGGCATCATGGACAACAAGAGGCAGGGAGGAAATCCACCCTATCCGGAGCCACCTCCGTCAGACGGTCCATCTCAGGCGTATCCGACCTTTATGCAGAGGTTCTCCCTGTAAAGGCTAACATACGCGAAGTTGGATTCGCATCCCAGAAATCCACGAATGTTGATTCGATAGTCATCGATCAGTGCCGTATTTCCATTGGGCCCTGTTCTTTCACGGCGTATCCCACTCCGTTGCTGCATTGTATTCCTGTAGCTGTGCATCGGTTTTTCCAGCCAGTGCATCCACCATTACTTTCTTTCTCCCTATCAGTGGCCCGACGATTCCGGCATAATAATTTGCCTTCTGAACTATCAGGTCTGCAAAATCAGCCAATGCATAGCCTCTTTCTTGAGCAATTCCTGATATCAACGGAACAGTGGCGTTCACTGGATCTGCAATATATTCCCGCGCCTCCACCTCCTGTTTTGCCCACGAGTCAATTTCCTCCTGGGTATATCCAGATTTTACCGTAGCAATTCGAGTATTGAACTCGACGAGAACCTTATTGATAGCCCTATCTTCAAGAATTGCTCTGGGTAACACCCAATCACCTACAGTCTCATTCCACTCTGATTCTGGATCAGTTCGTTCAGTATCCGTATAGGTTCCATCATTTTCCCATAAGGGAGAATGAGGCTTGAACTGGCTACCATCAGTTTTTTTATACCAGAATTTCTGGGTTGGGTCTTGTTTTGTAACCCAGGTGCTATTCTCCATATCGCGGAGAACACACTCACCAGCTGCAGGATCAGGGGGAATATCTGTTGTGGTATTATCTCGAAGGAAAAACTCCCCCGGCTGTTTCGGATTTGCCTGCAGTTGAATTGCATATGGAAGAAATTTTTCGTTTTTATCCCAGCCATAACGCTGACCTGAGTTTAAATCTATTGTGAACATAATTATACCTCTGCCTTAATAATTGGTAATACGGATCTTGATGCGGGTCTAGTTTCGTCTCCCTGACGCGGGGCCCCGTATGTTCCGTCATCCATAGCTTTGAGCATACGTGCTACGCCCTGGGTATCCGTACGTAAATCCATACGTGAATAATTTGCAGACGATGTCGTAGTATGGTAAACGTCTCTCCACTCAGCATTTCCCCATGCATCACGTGCCCCGGTTAAGTCTGCACTTGCTCCAAGCTGCCATGCCTGAGCCTGGTCGTTTAATTGATCCCCGACGTTACCACCTGCAAAAAAGTTACCATCCGCTTTCTGATACGTAGATGACGTACCAGCATTTCGCTCGGCAATTCCCATGTCATCTGGAAGCTGGAATGTGGTTGCCCCATCCCCCGGTCCAATTACACCAAAAAACCTGAATTTTAACTCAGCAGTGCCAGTTCCTGTTATATCAATCGCTGCCCCACCTTTTGTAGTTGCAATTTTGAATGCGTTTGTTGTCAGTCCAGATGATAGAACATAGTAGTCCTGAGTATCTTGAGTTATACCTGTTCCAGTGAAATCTCCACCAGTCCCAGTTTCAAATCTAATCTTCATACCTGCATTGAGGTTATGTCCGGCACAGAGGATCAGATCATTGACTGCATCCAGAGTATGGGCCTTTGCTCTTGTCATCGCTTCAAATAGCGCCGAGTATGTTGTTCGACTGAGGATGGAACCATCACGAATAAGCCATTTCGAAGACGGAGGTTCATGAAACTCCACGGCTGTTATAAATCCGACTGGCAGGGAATCCCAACCCACGGTGACTCTTTCACTCAGCTCCACAAGAGCCGATTCCACGTCTGTTTGCGACAGATTGGCTGTGGCTGACCTGTTAATTGCCGTTGCAGGATGACAGGGTCCATCTGTTCCATCGCGCCCCGATGTCGAGTTGTGGGTATCTGCCGAAAATGACTGCGATGATCCGGTTGCCCTGGCCGGTGTGAATACGGCGGATATCTCGCAGGCGTAGGTATTTTCCGTGATCGCCGTATCGGCGTATAAAACAAACTGCCGAACAAGGAAGGTCTCAGGCAACGGCATGCCTATTGACTCGAACACTTCCCCCTGGGCCGATGCTATATCATCATGCAGAACTCTTCCCTGGACCATCTTCAAGGGATATTTCTGACAGTTGGTGAATAGCAACCAGTAGTTTACATATTTACCGCTTGTGACATCGACCTGAGATCCACTTCCACCAGAAACGGGGTTGTAGGCAAGCAGAGATGTCCCAATCTTCCACGGCTCATTTCCCGGAGTATCTTCGCGCAACAGCCCGTCACCATCCAGATACACCACAGGGACCTTTGCCGCTGGTGTGAGTGTCTGCTCGAATGGGTTTGCCGGAGTGGTCGCATGGGTCACGCTGTGCAACAGATCCTCATCATACGCGGTGATTCCCGATTCTACTGCAATCTGTATGGCCGTAGGATCATTGAGTGTAAATGTAACACTGGAGGAAAACGGCATCGTCATCCCGATTTCGAGATGGTGCGACCTGTGCCAGTCGTTGTCCCTGGAAGAGGCGTGCCGTTCCTCTCCCTGTATAACAAATTTTACCGGTGAATTGGCGTTATAGTAATAGTAGGAATACAATCTCTTTGTCACATCTGGGAGGGCGGCTTCATCCACGGTGTCCGCACCGTTTGCCAACATCAAATAGTGGCCACCCGATGTTACTGTGTGGCTGATGGGGGCCGATATGGTCCTCTTTTCGCCGAAGTCGTACGTGTCAAATGATGCCGCTGTGGGTTGCAGCGTGATTGTATCCGTCGTATCATTGAATACCAACTCCGAATCGCTCCTGTTCGGAAACCCTGTTAAATCTTTTGAAATTGCCGCAACATGCTGAGGCGAATCATTTATGATACGCTGCTCCAGCTCCCCGTCATTGGCATGGAGCCGATCCAGTTCGTAGTCCAGATGGTCCCCATCATTTGGATGCCCCATTGGCTGGTTATCGAGATTGTAGGGAGCTTTCGATGTCTTCCCCCACTGATATAATCTACTCAAATTAAGCGCCATCTAATCCCTCCAATCGGATTGTATATTTTATATTACTATCTGTTTTAAGCCCGGTCACCGCAAACCGACCGATCTCCGCCGATGCTTGATACAGAATGATCGTATCCACATTCCGGGCACGAGTCTCATAAATCGTGAATGTACAAATTCCACTGGCCGTTGTCACTGCAATCCTGGCCTGTTCACTCCCCCCGTACATCAGCGCCGCTTCGTCGGGGGCGGCCGGTGTTGCAAACGTTCCTACACCGCCGGGCCCCAATAAATCGCTGGGAGTCCCTGTGGCCGTCATCTCATAGTACATCCCTACCCCCGATCCCCGGGCCTTTTCCATGGCGCCGATGATCATGGCGAAGTTGGTATTCAATCCCACATCGAAGAGCCACCGCATGGCAGCGCTCCTGTATTGTGGAGACATCGGTTCTTGACCGCTCATGTAAGACTCACCGGTCCAGTAAAAGAGATCGTCGCCGGGAACCCAGAGCGATTCGACCTTTGCTGTCCCGAAGACGTGGGCCAGGTCCAGTAACTCAGGGATCGATACCTTATAAC
>JBNKQE010000227.1:0-7974 GCA_050295715.1 Leptospirales bacterium | reverse complement strand
GAGATCTATAACCTGGCGGCTCAGTCGCATGTACAGGTATCTTTCGAGGTGCCGGAATATACAGCTGAAGTGGATGCGGTCGGAACTCTGAGGCTGCTGGACGCTATTAAAGAGACAGGCGTTAAGGCCAGGTTTTACCAGGCGTCAACATCCGAACTTTATGGTAAGGTGCAGGAAGTCCCGCAGACAGAGACCACACCATTCTACCCGAGATCGCCCTATGCCGCTGCAAAACTTTATGCTTACTGGATTGTAGTAAACTATCGCGAATCATACGGTCTTCATGCTTCCAATGGAATTCTGTTCAATCACGAATCTCCCCGTCGTGGCGAAAACTTTGTAACTCGAAAAATCACTCTGGGAGCGGCGAAAATCAAAGCGGGTCTGATGGAGACTCTCTACATGGGTAATATGGATGCGAAGAGAGATTGGGGTTACGCTCCCGATTATGTAGAGATGATGTGGATGATGCTTCAGCAGGATACTCCCGATGATTATGTTGTAGCAACGAATGAAATGCATACCGTTCGCGAGTTTATCGAAAAGTCTTTTGCCATAGCCGGAATGGATATAGAGTGGCAGGGCGAAGGCGTTAATGAGAAGGGTGTTGATAAAAAATCCGGTAAGACCGTAGTGGCTATCGATCCGAAATTCTTTCGTCCAGCCGAGGTCGAACAGCTCCTTGGAAATCCCGATAAAGCGAAGCGTCAGCTTGGCTGGGTTCCAACGGTTAAGTTTGAAGAACTTGTTAAAATTATGACCGAAGCTGATATGAAAGAGTTCGGTGTGGGTTGATATTTTGTTGATCGGGATTCATTTTATTGTAATTTAACAGTAACATGACAGAAACCGCGGAAAGGATTGGCTTGCTCAGGCGAAATCGAACAGGCGGGAAAAATTCTCGATCAATATTATATTTCTGCATGATATCCGGATCGACCCTCACGGAGAAATCTTATTAAGATGCACACAGTTGATAATACACCCCTATTAGAGATGCTGGGAGATTTTTTTCTCAGGCAGGTTGATGTGAAGCTTGCCTTATTGGTGGGTAGCAGGGTGAAGGGCAGTGAAACTGTAAATAGCGATTGGGATTTTTCCATTCAATGGAAGCGAGATATACCCTATATGGATACACTGGGGAAAACAGAAGTTCTGAGAAGCGAACTTGCGGGTTTACTCAAATGTTCCTGTGATAAAATCGATATTATTGACATGCCATCAGCACATCTCGCAATGAGAGCGACAATCGCTGAGGAAGGAGTTCTTCTGAAAGGGGATAATCAGCTTGCCTGGAGTCATTTCTTATTACGTACCTGGCGTGATCTTGAGGATTTTGAGTGGGAACAAAAACATGCAATATGATGCCTATCAGAAAGAGACGGAACAGATCGCTTTGTATCAGTCTGATGTGTTACATGAGGCCGGTGAGAAATTAAAAAATGGAATCATGTTATCCAAGCTGGAAACAAACGGAGTATTACATGCTCTGCAAGTAATTGTTGAAAATGCCATAGGTAAAGCCAAACATATTATTAAAATGGAGGGCGGCAGTCCGCCAATTTCAGGATACGACTCCATTCTTATGCTTGTCGATTTAAAACGAGTTCCGCAAGAATTATTGAGCAGATGGAATAACGCTGTTGGCTTAAGGAATAAAATAGTTCACGATTATATGAATATACGAATGGATGTAGTCTTTGAACTTGTGAAGAATGAGGAGTATATATTTATAATCGATTTCTTATTGAGTCCCATGACAAAAGAGAGTGAGGGGAACAACGCTACGTGATGTTCGTGCCGGAAGTTGTCGAGTGCAATTACCGGAGTAATCCAAAATGAAAATACTGGTTACAGGAACAGCAGGATTTATTGGATTTCATCTGGTCAATCGTTTGCTGGAAAGGGGAGACGAAGTCGTTGGGATAGACAGCATTAATGACTATTACGATGTAAACTTAAAGTATGGCCGTCTTGAGCAGGCTGGAATCCGTCGAAGTGAAGCTGAAAAATTCAATATCCCTGTAACCAGCACAAAACACAGCAAGTATAAATTCATAAGAATGCAAATAGAGGATCGAGATAGAATTTTACATCTCTTTCAGAAAGAAAAATTTGATGTTGTAATGAATCTCGCCGCACAACCAGGTGCAAGGCATTCTGTAGATAATCCAGGTGCATATGTGGATTCCAATCTTGTTGGTTATGTAAATATTCTTGAAGGGTGTCGTCTTAATGCCGTGAAGCATTTTGTCTTCGCATCGAGCTCGTCGGTGTATGGTCTAAATGAGAATATGCCGTTTTCCACCGGGCAAAACGTTGATCACCCCATAAGTCTTTATGCTGCTTCGAAAAAGTCAAATGAGTTGATAGCACATGTATACAGTCACCTTTATAACTTACCAACAACCGGCCTTCGCTTTTTTACTGTATACGGTCCATGGGGCAGGCCCGACATGGCACAGTTTTTGTTTACGAAAGCTATAATTGAAGATAGACCTATTGACGTTTTTAATAACGGAGATATGAAGCGTGACTTTACATATATTGATGATATTGTAGAAGGAATCGTTCGTGTTATTGATCACAAACCGTCCGGTAATGTAAATTGGAGTGGCAGCAGGCCCGAGCCGGATACTTCACTGGCTCCTTACAGGATATACAATATCGGAAACAACAAACCGGTGTCTATAATGGAATTTATTGAGGCTATCGAATCTAAACTCAATAAGAAAGCAGTAAAGAATTTTCTATCTATGCAGCCCGGGGATGTTCACGCAACCTGGGCCGATGCCAGTGATTTAATGACAGAACTGGGATATGCACCGAATACGCCAATTGAGGTCGGTATATCCAATTTTGTTGATTGGTATAAAAAGTTTTACCAGATAATTGATTAATTTTGCTGCTAATTCATTCCAACTATTGCGAGTAATATGTAAGGAATGCTCAGATACACTCTTTGCACATACTCAGTGCAGTAAACCATATCCAGGAAACCATAGACTTTCCCGAAAGAAAGAATTCAAGTGTTATAAGCTCCTCTGTTCAACACTTGAACAAAAGACTTGACACCCTCTTTCATGGAGAAATACTCTGAAATGGTGCTGCCTGCTACTTCCCCGGAGAAGTTGTCTTCAAGGAATGCATTTAATTGATTGATTTGCTCTGGTGAAAACTTGAGCATTGATTCAGTAATAACATTTTTTCAGAATAAATTTGAGAATATCGAGAATTAGATATTTTTTGTTCTGAAAGCCCATTCAGGTTTAATTATGGATAAAAGTGATAAGATCTATATTGCAGGTCACCGGGGGCTGGTTGGCTCGGCTATATGGCGCGTTCTCGAGAAAGAAGGCTATACGAACCTTGTAGGACGGTCTCACAATGAGATGAACCTTGAGGACCAGGGCGCGGTAGAAGAGTTTTTCGCAACGGAAAAACCGGATTATGTATTTCTTGCCGCTGCAAAAGTGGGAGGTATCCATGCCAACAATACCTACCCGGCAGATTTTATTTACGATAATATTCAGATTCAAAACAATGTAATTCACTCATCCTACAGGCATAAAGTAAAGAAGCTAATGTTTCTTGGGTCATCCTGTATTTATCCCAAATTTGCAAACCAGCCAATGGATGAGGATCAGCTTCTTACAGGTAAACTTGAGCCGACAAATGAGCCCTATGCCATCGCAAAGATTGCCGGCATAATCATGTGCCAGAGCTATAACCGTCAGTATGATACCAACTATATTTCGGTTATGCCTACAAACCTGTATGGTCCCGGCGATACTTATCATCCTGAAAACTCCCATGTTATTCCAGGTCTGATTCGCCGATTTCATGAGGCGAAAGTAGAAAAGAGACCCGAGGTTGTTGTCTGGGGAACGGGAACACCCCTTCGTGAGTTTTTATATAATGAAGATATGGCTCGAGCCTGCATTTTTCTTATGAAGAACTACGAAGCAACAGGCGAATCCGACGGTGGACAGCATGTAAATATCGGGTCCGGTATTGAGGTATCCATCAAGGAACTTGCGGAAACCATCAAGGATGTTGTAGGTTACGAAGGAAAGTTAACATTCGATACTACAAAACCGGACGGTACTCCGCGAAAGTTACTGGATGTCACCAGGCTCCATAAGATGGGCTGGCGCCATGAGGTGGAGTTGAGAGAGGGGTTGAAGATAGCTTATCGGGAATTTCAGGAACGATATGAGCAGATAGTGGGGTGAATCCCTGAACTAAAAAAATATAAATTAAACATATCATTCTAAGAATAAATATAAATATGAATAATGATGCAGTAAAGAAAGTCAATGATGTAAAAGAAGCCTGGGATCTTGTAATCAAACCGAAATCGGGATGGTTTGATTTGCATTTGAAAGACCTCTGGCGATATCGTGAATTGATATTCATGTTTATGAAAAGGGATCTTGTTGTTACTTACAAACAAACAATACTCGGTCCCCTCTGGTTTTTAATGCAACCTTTAATTTCAACTGTTATATTTACTGTGGTTTTCAATAGAGTCGCCAGAATTCCAACTGACGGTATACCTCCGTTCTTATTTTATCTTGCGGGAACAACTGCCTGGGGATATTTTGCATCCTGTGTTAACGGTACATCGAATACTTTTGTAAGTAATGCGAATATTTTTGGGAAGGTCTACTTCCCCAGAATGACAGTTCCTATATCAATTGTTATGTCCAATGGATTTAAATTCTTTTTACAGTTTTCCCTTTTTCTAATCACCTATTTATATTTTATTTTAACCGGTCTTGATGTTAATATTAATTTGGCAATAATTGGACTGCCATTATTGCTTTTACAGATGGCAATTCTCGGATTGGGCGTTGGAATACTTGTTTCATCACTTGTGACAAAGTATAGAGATTTAACCATGCTCATGGTATTTGCCGTGCAGCTCTGGATGTATGCTTCTCCGATTATATATCCTCTCTCACAGGTGCCTGAACAATATCGTAAAATATACATGCTCAATCCAATGGTCGGGATAATTGAATGGTTTAAGTATTCCTTTTTTGGTGTTGGTTCAATTCAGGTGGAATACATACTGGTTGGATGGATCGTAACCCTTGTGATATTTTTTATGGGACTCCTGTTGTTCAATCGTATCGAAAAATCTTTCATGGATACCGTGTAATATTAATTAAACCCAGAGATCAATATGAATACTGTGATAAAAGTTGAAAATCTATATAAAGAGTATAACCTGGGAACAATAGATCATGGTGTATTGTATAAGGATCTACAATCCTGGTGGGCGAAGATTCGCGGAAAAGATGATCCAAATGCACGTGTCGATTTTAATTCAAGAGTAGACCATGAAAAGTTTCTGGCACTTGACGATATCTCCTTCAAAATTAAGCAGGGCGAAATTGTAGGAATTATTGGAAAGAACGGTGCCGGGAAATCCACACTATTAAAAATACTTTCAAGAGTTACTTCTCCGACAAAAGGCAAAGTCAAAATTAAAGGTCGCGTTGCAAGTCTTCTTGAAGTCGGTACGGGATTTCATCCTGAGTTGACCGGGCGTGAGAATATATTTCTTAATGGCGCGATACTCGGGATGTCCAAAAAAGAAATTCAAACAAAATTAGATCAAATTATAGATTTTTCCGGAGTGGAAACATACATCGATACTCCTGTAAAACGATACTCCTCTGGAATGTATGTTCGTCTTGCGTTCTCCGTTTCGGCTCACCTGGATCCTGAGATTCTAATTGTTGATGAAGTTCTGGCTGTCGGAGATGCTGAGTTTCAAAAGAAATGCCTTGGAAAGATGGAAGATGTGGGTAAGGAAGGGCGAACAGTTCTTTTTGTCAGTCATAATATGGGCGCTGTTAAATCTCTCTGTACAAAAGCAATACTTCTAAGTCAGGGAAAAGTAGCTTTCACAGGAGCAACCGATGATGTTGTTAATAAATATTATTCCGGTGATATGAATATTGAGTATACGGGAGTAAACAATTATACAGCTGGAAGTTCTAATAGCTACAAAGATGATGAGGCCGAACTTTTAGAAGCAAGCATAGTTGATATAAATGGCAATAACGCACCTAATTATGAACTGCATGACAGTTTTTCTATAAAAATGAAATTTTCAATTAAGAAAAACAAAAGAAACTCTGTTATGGTTCCTAATTTTCATTTTTACAGTGTTGACGGAACCCGTCTCTTTATATCTTCTCCCGTTGATTGTAAGGTATCGGCTCCGGGAGTATACGAAGCATTGTGTCATATTCCAGGAAGTCTGTTAAACGACATATCGTATGTTGTTGGTGTTGCTTTGACTTCGTATTCTGACAAAGGCGAAAAGGTAGTGCACTACTTTGATAAAAGTGCATTGATGTTTACAATATTTGAGGATCGTGAAAAGAATAAAGTGCGATATGGATATGGTGGAAGTGTTCCGGGCTATGTGCGTCCGGGTTTGGACTGGTCAATAAATACAACAGAGAATTAATATGAAAACTGTAATACTGGCAGGGGGTCTTGGAACACGTATCTCGGAAGAGACTCATCTAAAACCAAAGCCGATGGTCGAGATCGGCGGCAAACCCATTATGTGGCATATTATGAAAATGTACTCACATTATGGAATCAATGAATTCATAATCTGTCTGGGATACAAAGGCTACGTCATTAAGGAATACTTCGCCAATTATTTTTTACATATGTCGGATGTTACATTCGATATGAAACATAATAGAATGGAAGTTCATCAGCAAAATGCGGAGCCCTGGCGCGTAACACTTGTGGATACTGGTGAAAATACAATGACGGGCGGCAGACTGAAACGTGTTGCAGAATACGTAAAAGATGAAGAGGCATTTTGTTTCACGTACGGTGACGGGGTTGCGGATATAAATATAAAAGAACAGATAGAATTCCATAAAAGCCATGGTAAGAAAGCCACTGTTACTTCTGTTCTTCCTCCCGGACGATATGGAGCACTGGATATGGATGGTGATCATGTTAATGGATTCATTGAAAAGCCCCGTGGTGATGGCGGCTGGATAAACGGTGGTTTTTTTATTCTATCACCGGAAGTAATCCCATTAATTAAAGATGATACTACAAGCTGGGAAGCGGGTCCGCTTGAGGCTCTTGCCAGCGAAGGTGATTTGATGGCCTTTAAACACAAAGGTTTCTGGCAGGCCATGGATACACTGCGTGACAAGAATCATCTGGAAGATCTCTGGCAAAAGAATCCACCCTGGAAGGTATGGAAGTAAATTGTTTTCCGGCATTTATAAAAATAGGAGAGTTCTTGTTACAGGTCATACCGGGTTCAAAGGAAGCTGGTTGTGCGCATGGCTAAAAAAACTGGGGGCCGATGTAACAGGAGTATCTCTATCCCCTGAAGATCCCAATCACTGGGATTTACTAAATCTGGAAATGACCGATCACCGGTCTGATATTCGCGATTTTAATAGTCTGAAGAGTATTGTTGAAAAAGTGCAGCCTGAGATAGTATTTCATCTGGCTGCCCAGTCTCTTGTTCGAAAATCCTATAAAGATCCACTGGAGACATGGTCAACCAATGTAATGGGTACTGCTAACTTACTGGAAACATGCAGGCTGACTGAATCTGTTAAAGCTATTGTTGTGATTACAACTGATAAATGCTATGAGAATAAAGAGTGGGAATGGGGTTATCGGGAAATTGATGCTCTGGGGGGTTATGATCCATACAGTGCATCCAAGGCCGGTGCAGAGCTTGTTGTAAACAGTTATAGACAGTCATGGTTTTCCAAAGAAACATCTCCACTTTTATGCTCGGCACGAGCCGGGAATGTGATTGGTGGTGGCGACTGGTCGGAAGACAGGCTGATTCCCGACCTTGTTCGCGCCGTTGACTCAGGAAAAAACCTTGAAATTAGAAGCCCTGAGGCGACAAGACCATGGCAGCATGTGCTGGAACCTCTTTCAGGATACCTGTTGCTG
>JBNKQE010000226.1:0-7974 GCA_050295715.1 Leptospirales bacterium | reverse complement strand
CCGGATGAGTATGATGTATTATATTATGAAGCTTGAGGCCAAGTAGTTCCTCCTCAGTTTCATAGCCGAGGTTTTTGAGACATGATTTGTTTACAAGTTTGCATCTTCCATCGGTATCAATGGAATACAATGCCTGAGCTGTTGAATTTAATAACAGCTGAAACTCTTCTTGCTTTTCAATAAGCTCCCTTGCCATCATCATCTGACTGGATACATCATATACAGATATCAGTATAAAGAGTTCATCCAGAAGTTTTATCTGCGAACGGAATGTTGACACGGGTCGAATTTCACCTGCAATTGTCTCATGGAATTCGATTTCGTTATTTAATACATTGCTATATCGATCATCGCCAGAAGGGATGGTGTCTGATATTAAATCTCGAATAGACCGATCCTTGAGCTCTTCACGTGAGCAGCCGTAAAACCTACAGGCACCTTCGCTTGCACAAAGAATTTCCCCCGTATCTGGATCTGTTAATAATAAGATTGCATTCTGTTCAAGAAATAACGTCCTGAAAACGGGGTCTTCATAGAATAACTCTTTTTGATTGGAAAATTTCTTCTCGGGCAATTCCAGAATGCGCAGAATCCCCTGGAGCCTGTTAGTGTCAGTAATATTGTCTATAGAGGCTTTCAGTCTATCTTTAACATCTCTATAACTCAAAACCACTACTCCTGGTGGTACCTGACGTATAACAGGCCAAATAGTACTCTTAATTATCGATTAAAAACATTAAAATATGTTTTACCTTGAATACGTAAAATTATTAGACATTATATTCCTCGATTTTAATAAGCATTTTTTTAAATTCATTATTTTATGGATTTTTTTTGCAACGAATTGGATTTCCATTCCTGTCAAATAGCGCTTCAAGTGTTAAAGCCTTCTGCGGAACGGTTGTATGGTAATCAAGAACACATTCACCTTTTCGAGGATTTGCCGGATCGAGCGGCAGCTTATCCAGATCGCACCAGTAACGTTTCTTTTTTGATGTCCACAAACGCCAGTCATATGGAACGAGAGCTTTTATTCCTCCGGTATTCAGCAGGTTTTTTCTGCGTTCCGGTGGGAGGTAGGGATTCCCTCCTCCATGGGTTCCTACAAATATATCAATCCTATCCTGACGAATGAAATACGGAGAACCCGTATCAGTCAGACAGAAGTAACCATCATGGGGTCTGCCATCAGCCATCTGAATATTCTTATCTGCAATTTCGGGAATTTTCACCATCAAGCCAATTACCTTCTTTTTTGTGCAGCCCTTGATTGAATTCCCCAGCAGTTTACAAATCCCCGGATAATTTACAGCAAGAGTGCGATAGGGAAATATCCTGTACCCGTACCCTGCCCCGTAGCTCCAGGAGACGTCTTTCAGTATTTTATAACGCCATCTTCTGCCGCCGTACTGGTAGACTGTACCATCCTTTGCTATACCGCTGCCTTCCCATGTTACGTTTCTTAAAAATTCACGGGATGCATACCCGAGAACTTTTCCCTGCGGTGAGAGAGCTTTGATTTTTGGTCCCGGATGAAAATCTTCCATTGCCATGTGATAAAATGTAGGCCAGAATTTTCCCAGTGAAACCCTCCTTCCCTCTTCAATTACCTTACTTACTTTTTTCCCGGATGTATCCACAAGTTTTTCAAGTGGTATTGGTGCGTGGTTGCGCATCTGTGACCCGGATCTTAAAACCGGAGAGTAGCTCATTTTTTCAAGGGAGGCCGATGGAAAATAACAGGAGTCTGAATCGTTTACTTCAATACTTGCCAGACCTCCCCGTATTTCAGGGTTGTACACCGGATAAAAATGGAGCAGTCTTTGCGTTATGCGATCCTTCATGCCGGGATCTGCATAGCAGGGACATCCATGTGGCTGGTTTGTACAGAGGACCCTGTAAATATCGGGAAAGCTATTTTTATCCAATGTACCGGAGACAGGTGAAGCGATAAGAGTAAAATCGAAAGCTAAGCTCAGGGTTATAAAAGCTACGAGTATCCAGCCATAGCCGGATTTACTGCCTGGTGTAAGATGCATAGGCTACTTTTGCAGTCAGGTCACCATCATCAACCAAAAACAGTTTCAATAAAACCTCCACATACTACGTATGCATCTCTGTAGAATACGGCAGCCTGACCGGGGGCTATAGCAACCACGGGTTCCGGGAAGGTCACTTCAATGTCTTCCGGACCGAGAATTTTTACGCCTGCACTTACTCGTGGATGGGTATTGCCGATTTTAACATCACAGATAAACTCACGTTCGTCCACAGGCTCCCACCAGACCACCTCCTTCACCGTAAATCGCTGTCTGTATATATCAGATTTTTTACCCACAAAAACAATGTTGTTTTCAGCATCGATTTCCGTAACAAACCAGATTCTCTGGTGTCCAGGAATATCAAGACCTTTCCTCTGTCCGATTGTATAATTCCAATAACCGGGATGTATTCCGAGCTTCTCTCCTTCCTGGTTAATAATTGGACCTGGACGGGGTGTTAGACCGAGAATATCCCGATAGTTACCGCCATAAAAACCTTTTGACTCAGGCTTCTCGCTTACAGGCAACCCGGCTTTTCTTGCAATATCCCTTACATCTTTTTTAGTAAGAGATCCAAGGGGAAACAGAACTCTACCGGCCTGATCTTGATTCAGTCTGTGGAGAAAGTATGTCTGATCTTTGTCACGGTCCAGAGCTTCCACAAGCCGGACTATCCCGCCGGACAACCTCTCAAGCCGGGCATAATGACCTGTTGCAAAATAATCAAAATGCTCTACATGTTTTTGCACAGCATCCAGCAGAGCACCGAATTTCACTTTAACATTGCAGACAATACAGGGTATTGGGGTCCTACCTTTTATATATTCGGACCGGTAATAAGTAACAACTTCATCTTCAAAGAATCCTGGAAGGTCTATGGAAAGCAGGGGGATGCCGAGGAATTCGGCAACTTTTTTGGCACTATCCTCACTCTCCTTATCGGGCGGACCATAGCATCCACGGCCGGTCGGAGTATCGGTGCCACCAGCCCATATGTTCATGTGTGCCCCTATAACACTGTATCCTTCTTGCAGCAGCAAGTATGCAGTTGTTGCCGAGTCAACACCTCCGCTCAGCCCAACCACAACCACGCCCTTTCCACCGGGATAATCCACCAGATTCAGCGCCGAAATGCTCAACTCTCCTGCCTCGGATCAACTCCTGTCAGGCGCTTTATGGAGCGTTCAACGGTTCGCAATTCAATTTTCATGGAAGCGATCTTGTTTTTCAAATCAGCAAGAGCCAGATTTTCATTCTCTATTTTTTTCACAATCTGCTCTCTGGTCTTCCGCGCCTTTTCGAGCTGCTTTTTTTGCTGCACCGTCAGCTCCGGAGCCTGCCCGGCCTCCGATGAAAAACTTCTCAGGACTTTGCTGATTGTGCTTTTGAGAAAATCCTCTCCCCAGCCTGTAGCCTCCCGGACCTTTCCGCGGGCATCTCTTTGCATCTCTCTAGCTTTTACAGTATCTACAGGTGTTTCCAGTTTGAAATGTTCCCGACCACATTTCAAACTGGAAACGGTCAGAGAGCGGGTCCGCAGGTCCGCATATATCCACGGATTTTCAGCAACAGGCCAGATTTTCTGCATTTTTAAAACCGGATTACTTACATTACTCTTTCGGTTTTCATTTACGGTCATAAGGTGAATCCGTGCCTGTGGCCAGTTGCTGAACTTTTTTATTACCACCGGCAGATTTTCCGTATGGGACCGTTCTCGTTCAGCATCTGTCATCTCACGGATAATGGAAAGCCGCTCATTCCCTGACACAACATACAGCTTTCCATCACTGGGCCATACCTGAAGCGGTTCGCGAATACCATTGGCGAGAATATCTTCTCTCACTCTGGCGCGCTTTACAGGAGAGAGACTCCCCGTCAGGTCAGCGTTTCCCGGAAAGCTTTCAAGCAACTCTTGCGGAATGGACCGATTCACTCCGTCTTCCGCCTCGAAATATATTCTCAGTTCTGCTGCAGCATCTACACGAGACTCTTCAGAAAATCTATTTTTGCTTCGTTTTATTTTTGCCATTAAAACCCGGCCACAACCTCTTCCACTCCAAATGCTTCTTTTGCATAATGTGAAATAGCTTCAAGGAATTCTTTTTTCTGTCTTGCGTCAGTGAGCTTTTCTCCGGCATCTGTATACCGGTTGACAAGGGGAGAATAGGGGATCCTTGATTCCAATAGAATTCCGGCAGTATCATCTCCGAATAAATCCACCGTCTCTCTGTTTGCCTTTGTCCCCCGCCATTGGTTCATTATAATGCGGCCGGGGGCATCCTGCTCTTCTGCCCTTTCACATGACCAAATTGCATTTTCCATATCATCAGTAGCAACAAGTGACGGGACAAGGCATTCATCAGAAGCGAGCAGGGCGGTCTGCACCAGTAGCGACCAGTTTCCCGGAGTATCGATCAGGCAAAAATCAAAGTCCTCCAGAACACCATCCAGGAATTTTTTCAAAGACATTACAGATGCACTCCCCTCCAGGGAGGATAGGGATCCCGTTGCATGCAGCAGAGAAATTCGATCAAGGAAATGTGTAATAGCTCCATCATCCTTTATCCTGCCGGAAAGAATTTCATACACCCCTGGACCGGCCACATCAAAATCATGTACGCGTTCGAAATATGCAGTGAGTGAGGCCTGCGGATCCAGGTCTACAAGCAACACTCTTTTCCCGGCAGCGGCAAGGTATGCTCCCGATAATATGGTCAAAGCAGTCTTCCCACTGCCACCCTTTCTATTAAATATTGTGATCGTTTTCATTGCTATACCTTTACAACCACCCGGGCCATAATGATGTCAATACCGTTTCCCCGTATTTTTCCATTGCCGCAACATAACTTTATTTCCGCCTGGTTCCAGGCATTAACGCATTTTTTACTTGACCACATCCAGGCAATGGCTTAATGTACCAGTACACGTTTAGTGTAACCCTCCCTATGGGTGGTGATGCAGTAGCTGGCAGGGGGTGAGAGCCCTGTCAGCCAGTCTCCTGAGTTATTCCCTTTATTTCATTGACAGATTTATTATGTCGCATTATTATGTCTGCGACCGGACGGTCAGCCGCGCTCTCACATTTGCGGTTTATGCATCATCGCCATTCTGGCACACATATATTCGCTTTAATGCGACATAAGGGAGGGATCTTATGCATTCCGACAGAGGACAATTAATGTCCGAGCAGGGTTGGACACCTATACCCAATCATGTCCTGGACCAGGTGTATCGTTTTAATCCGGTACAGTTTAAAATTCTTATGTATATTTGCCGCAGGCTGTACGGATGGGATAAGCCGCACTCTGATTTTTCCGTACGATTTCTATCCGATCATACTGGAATAGCAAAATCTACCGTGCAGAGGCATCTCGATAAAATGATTGCCACAGGAATACTTCTCGTGGCAGGGAAGGGTACCCGTGGAGTTCGCAAATTAATGCTCGCCCCGCCACCCGAGTGTACCACAAATACCCCTGAAACGACTGATTCTCGTGTTATAAGTATATCGACCGTACCTTCCAATGCGGTACGAAGTCCGTACCATCCATCGGTACAACCTAATAGAAAAATAATAAAAAATAGTGTACGTACTATCAATGATTTATCCCAAAATCGTAATAATATTAACAGTGACCTTTTCAAGAGCCTTGAAAAGCATTTATCAGCGTTATCACTGAGAAGGATAATGGACTCATTTGTTAAAGTGGAGTCGGGAACCTGGTATTTCTCATATTTTCTACCATCAAACCTTCAATTTATCCTGACAAATATCAGTGGATTTGATGTTAGATTTGTTAGTAGCAAAGATGCTCAGAATATAGCCGGCACATAGCATTTGTAGTTTATTACATAGTATTCCCTGAAACATCTACGTATATCTACTTAATGGAGATATACGTAGATGCGGAATATATTCGATATGAGATAGCTCTGTCATTTATTTTTTGTTTTGATGGCTATCGCAAAATATTCGCTTGAAAAATTTAACACTAAATGAATCTAATCATTTCATGGCTAGCTTTGAAAAAGAAAAACAAAAACTCCTGTCTGCTAAGACACCTGAGCAGTACATCGATCTTTCTCATAAATCTACTATAAAAAGAGCAAGAAAATCGGCTATAACACGAGAATGGCTACAAAAATCTGGATATACCATCAAGGATATTCAGTATGCTCGAAATCGTCACCCTCACTGGAAGAAGCTTAAAGCTAACGGTTCGTATGAACGTACAAGCCGTAGAATTGAAAAGCATAACTATAGTGAAGGAAGCGTAAAGATTTATTGGGACAAAGATCTATTATCAAAATTCTATGATCTTAACAAGAAAGGAATGAAGGATTTTGAACTTGCTCAGGAGTTCAGGACAACACTTCCTGCGGTAAATCATATCCGCAGAAAACTCAACTTTGCAAATACGATTATTGAACTGGAAAAAGGTAAAGTAGGTAAGCCTAAAATAATTAAGCTTGCTCTGAACTCCGAACCGGTCCTCAAACAAATGATCAAAGATTTGAAAAAATAAGAAGTTCGAAACTGGCTGTCCTGTATTATCAGGACAGCTCTATCTCTTTTTGAGCTGTCCTCCTGTTAAACAGAATCCTCTCGATGAAAAATTAAGACAACCCTGCAACCGGAACATGAATGCGTTCCTGTTGCATATAAGCCATTTGTGAAACAGTGTAACTGCAGGTTTGCTGGAAGAGAAAAAGAAGAGAGGACGTCTTTGCAGCGTCCCCGTTTGAATATTATTTGAGAAATCCGGTTGTTGTTAAGTTGGCATCATATACCGGTTCCCAAACTTTTCTGTAGTCATCTGTGTAATCAGAAGAAAAGTATGAGTCAACAATTGTCATCATAGAATCATTCTGGTTTGATGCCAGGAACCCTGCAGCGCCAAGTAGAATCAGGAATATAGCTGCTGCCGCACTCATCCTGAAATTTTTTGAATTCTTATCATGAATCTTCTTCATGACCTCATGTGCAATTGTGCAATCCCATCCATGATCTGACAGGCGAAGTTGTATCTCAAAATCCAACCTTTCTTCATTAGTATTTTTCATTACCCTGCCTCCAGCTGCCGTACTGCTTTACGAATAATAGCCTTGCCCCGTGAAATTCGGGATTTTACAGTACCCTTTTTAATATTCAGGTTATTTGAGATCTCGATTTCTGACCTGCCTTCGGCATACATTTCCAGCACCTGCCTGTACTTGTCCGGTAGTTTTTTTAGTATTCGGTTTATCATATCCATTTCAAGCCTCAATCCAAGTCTGGCTTCGGATGGATCATGATAGGGTATTTCTTCGGCTACACCATGACGCGTTCTGTTGGACTCTTTAGTCATTCGAGCATTGATTCTGTAACATTCATTTCTGGCTATTGTATAGAGCCAGGTAGTGATTGCGGAATCTCCACGAAATGCATTGCGTGAGAGACTCTTGTATGCACGTATATATGTTTCCTGAACGACATCGTCCAGAACATGATAGTATTCCGCTGCAAGGTGTTTCTTAATAGCTGATAGAACTACCGGTTTCGTTTCATTTACAATTTTCGTAAATTCATGGTCTGTCATATCATTGTGCCCTGCTGTCTATGTGTGTCATAAAACCCTCAAGCTTTTGTGAGAGTCTGGCCTTTTGTTCATCCGTTAAAATATAATGCAGTTCTTCTATTTTTTCAAGAATGATCATATCCAGCTTTTCTTCAGCTTTCAGCTGTCTGCTTAAAATACTCTCCAATTGTTTTTTGTCCAGCTTATCCTTTTTTAAATTCTGAGAGAGAACCTGGAGCATCTCAAGGCGAG
This sequence comes from Leptospirales bacterium, assembly GCA_050295715.1. Classification (GTDB taxonomy): domain Bacteria; phylum Spirochaetota; class Leptospiria; order Leptospirales; family Leptonemataceae; genus JBNKQE01. Next base: position 122 of record JBNKQE010000226.1, on the reverse strand, counting down.
TATCTCTTAATTCATTGCTTACAGGCACAATATCATCGGCCATGGCAAAGACCTTCTTTTCCTGGGACTCATCCATATCCAGGTAGTCTACAAGTTCATTAGCTACCCATTCAAATCGATCT
>JBNKQE010000225.1:0-8042 GCA_050295715.1 Leptospirales bacterium | reverse complement strand
ACATGAAAAGGTCTATACATTAAAAAGAATACAAAAACTGAGAAAATCAGTATCCCCTCGGTATGTGAGAATTCTCGACTGGAGGGAGTATGGAAGTTATCAATCTGTAATGAAAAAGGGAATTCTTTTTACATTCGAGGGATACAGGAACAAAAACGTATTTCTCGTTGGAAACTTTAATAACTGGAAACCCATCCCCATGCAAAGAAATAATATGGGAGTCTATTTTCATATTCTTGAACCTCTGGAAGAGAGAGATGGTGAGCCCTTAAAATCTTACCGTTATAAATTTCTTGTAGACGGTATTTGGATGGTAGATCCGGCAAATAAAACCAGGCTGGATGACGGTATGGGGGGATATTTATCCTCTTTCTATCTGGAAAACTCTGATGCAGACCATCAGGTCACAGCGAGAATTATACCAGGATTTACACAGCAGGATGAAAAGACAGTTGAGTTTCGCATCTATCTGCCGGATGTCAGGACTTTAACCCTTGTGGGTTCTTTCAACGATTGGAATCCGGAGCATGATTTACTGGTAAAAGGTGAAGATGGCATTTTCAGAATAAAAAAACAACTCAGACCGGGGGAGTACGTATATAAATATATAGCAGATGGAAAATGGATACTGGATAAGTTTAATCCGGATACCCGGTACCATCCGGAAATACATGAACTTACTTCATATATAGTAGTTCCGTAAAAGATGGCTGATATGTATCCTTATCAAACTGGATCTTTCCACTTACCGTTTTCTTTTATTAGATTTATGAGTTCCTGGTCAGCCTGTCTTTCCGGTATATTTCTTTTTACTCTTGATTGCCCAAGATAGAGATCTATCATACCAGGCCCGGAACCAACATAACCAAAATCTGCATCAGCCATCTCTCCCGGTCCGTTAACAATGCATCCCATTATACCAATTTTAACACCCTTCAAATGAGATGTTTTTTCTTTAATACGCGATGTTACTTCCATCAGATTGAAATGTGTTCTTCCGCAGGAGGGGCAGCTTATGTAGTCAGCTCTGTTTATTCTGATTCTTGTGCTTTGGAACAGATCCAGGAGACTTCTGGAAATAGACTCTTCAGTTACATCGCCGCGCATGTTCTCAACTATGATCCCTTGAATTACATGATCCAGCAGTAACGGGCCTGAAAAAATGGAAGTTTCATACAAGAAGTCATCACTGTTGCACAGTCGATGCCAGCTAAGAAGGACCGCTTCTATGTTATTTGACTCCATGAGGCGATGGGTATATCTATAGATTCCGGTTGTTATATACCGTTCATTTAGCCCGGAATATTCGTGGTGAGGTTGTAGCGATACAGCAACCGGTTGCCCTTTTTGATCTTTGATACACGACAGGGTTTTTTCTAGATCGCTTAATGTATGTGTTTTTATATTGTAAGAAATTACTAGAATATACTTACTTGTTAACGCAGTTGATCCGGGGCAATCTCCAGCATCAGTTTTAATAACCGGGAAGGACTCATAGGACCCATCCATCATTTTGAATGCCGCATTTGCAGTATCTGTTCCTGCTTGCGATTGTTTGGATTTTCTTATCTGCATATCAAATAAATCACGAAATTCTTGAGTGCTGCCGGATTCATTATTGGAGAAGTCAACAATTCCCGTGATTCCCGTATCAAACGAGCTGAGAGGACCGCGCATACTACCCGGGACGGAAATTCCGGAAGAATCCGTATGCAAGAACAAAGGGGTCTGTTCTTTGTAATAGGGCTCGTTATGGGTATGTTCGATAATTTTCCTGGCAACTGGTATTTCGTATACGGAATCTTCAGTCAATGATACACGGATTGTATCACCGATTCCCTCTGACAGAAGAGTTCCGATACCCGTTGCCGATTTAATCCGACCGTCATTTCCATCACCGGCTTCAGTCACACCCAGGTGGAGCGGGTACCCTGATCCACGTTTTATAAAACTGGCAGCGAGAGTTCTATATGCATCAATCATGACAACCGGATTGGATGCTTTGAGTGAGATGACGGTATCATTAAATCCAATTGATTTAAATATATCAATAAATTCGAGGGCGGACTGGACCATGCCTTCAGCGGTATTTCCGTATCGCCCGAGTATTCGAGATGAGAGTGAACCGTGATTTACTCCAATGCGAATGGATCGCCCCAGTTCCGATGCCCTGGTGAGAAAGGGCTTCAGGGAATAATATGCTCTTTCGAGTTCATTTTTATATTCGCTTTCTGTGTATTCGCCCGGAGTCTTTTTAGGTTCAACAAAATTTCCCGGATTTATTCGGACCTTTTCCACGCTCTCCAGTGCTATCATGGCAGCTCTCGGAAGGTAATGTATATCGGCAACGAGTGGGGCCTTTCCCCCTTTTTTGCGATATGACCTGGAAATTTCCTTCAGGTTTTCTGCTTCTTTAACAGTGGGAGCTGTTATCCTTATGATTTCGCATCCTGCATTTTCCAGTCGCAGAAGTTCATTTACGGTCGCTATCGTGTCCATTGTCGGAGAAGAGGTCATGGACTGAATGCGAATAGGATTGTTACCACCAATTGCGATATCGCCCGCATATACTGTTCTGACGTCAAGTCTCCAGGGTTTACTCTTTGATTTCATTTCGAACTCTTTCTGCTCTTTTTACCGGTTGCCGGCAATGCTGTTTCTTTAATCGCGGATGATGATTTCATTGTTTTTATTTTTCGCAGTGAATCTTCGATTTTTAAGTGGTAATTGTAAATCAAAGTTGTTACAACTCCAACAATCACTGCTGTGATGGTTAAAACAACCCAGGTATATATTGACTCAGAGAAACTGATTCTTAAAATTACTGTGGATATCATTAATCCTGTATTGCGAAAAACAACGTGGTATGTTTCACCGAAATTCATTGCCAGTAATACGAGTAGAATATCTATAAATACCATCAGTGTAAAAAAGTTACCGTAAAAATGATGACCGAAACTTGCATGGGCTGCTTCTTTTCCAGATACCTGATAAAGAAAATGCAAAAACTCTTGAATACCCATTGTAAGGAAAATCAGAATCGTGCCTATGGAGATTACTTTTTTGATAAAGATGAAGAGATACAGGTCTTCTTCGTTTTCTACAATTGCACGGTGTTTCTGCAGACCTTTGTAAAAAGCGATCAGGAAAAAAATAAAAAGTGCACCGCCCACTCCCGTTCCAATTTCCAGTATCGCATGAGTTTCTTCAAAAATATCATTTATATTATGCCTGTGACCGATCATTTCAAATACATGACGAATAAGAATAAGTGACATTACCTGATACTGGTGGCGTATGGAACTGGCAATTGACGCGGGAATAGCATAAACCATTGATAATACTTCATAAAATAGAACAAAAGAGAAGGCTACGTAAATGGCGGCAAAATAACTGTCCGGAACAAGATGAGACTGGATAAAACCTAATTTTTTTAGAGCCACGGATATTAGTGTTAAAACGAATCCTGCCAGTGCCATGTAAACGGAGATATTCTTAACCTTTTCCAGAATACTGTGCGAAAGGATTAGATCCATTCTCCTTTCCCATTTTTTCTGGAGTTTATAAAGAAGCATCGGTTTTCGGGATACTTTCATCTTACTCAGCAACTCCAATGAGATTTTCATCCGGAAAAGGACCGAGCTGCCGTGAATCCAGACCGGTAAGTTTGTTATCAGCCAGGAGGAATATATGTCCGGGCGGGACAGTTATCTCTTTCATGGAGTCTCTGGGTGAATATTCATTCGGAATCAATCCAACCGGTAAGGCACCGGCTTCCAGTTTCTTTTTCAATTCCCCGCTGATGTACTTACCATTAATAGCAATACGTCGATTTAATATTTCTATACGATCCCCGGGTAGAGCAGCAACACGGCGAAGTAATGAATACTCTTCATTTGAAGGGTGAATGGCAAGGACTACATCTCCCGGTACTATCTTACTGAGTCCGGTTCTTCTATTTATGTAAACTGTAGAACCCTCCGGGTAGGTGGGTGACATATCATTATTTCCTGTTACAAAGGGAAATATCCAGTAGTAGTGAATGGCTTTACTGGCTCCAAACCCGGCAACCAAACCGAGGATTATACCGGCAATTATAGCACCGCGACCGGTTTTTTTTCTGCGGGCAGGAACAAGATCATGGTATTCAAACATAGAAAAAATACACTCGCATTAAATCAGAGTAAATCAACTTATGACACATAAGCACCGTTTCCAGGTAGCAGGCAAACCTTTTTCCGAATGATATCGTGAGTGTAGCGTATCAATATATAACAAGGCAACACCAGCTTGATTTAGCACTGGCACAACTGTCAGGAGTTGATCGGTTGGGAGTCGACACTGAATCCTCCGGGTATTATACGTACTTTTCTGAATTATGTTTGATTCAGATTACAACCGGACAGTACAATTATATTATAGACCCCCTGTCAGATCTAAAAATGGATAAACTGGGTGATCTTTTCAATAATCCAGCCATTACCAAGATATTTCATTCAGCACCCTCTGATATTCAGGAGTTGAAAAGGCGTTTTGAATGGGATTTTAATGGAATTTTTGATACATTTTTAGCCTGCCGGATGCTGGGAATTGAATCCTGTTCACTGGCCGCCCTTGTTGAGAAATACTGCCAGGTTAAAATGGAAAAAGGGGAACAAAAATCCAACTGGAAAAAGCGACCCCTGACGTCCTCCCAGCTCAAGTATGCCTATCTCGATACAGCCTATCTGGAACGAATAATGGATGCCATGGTCGCCGAACTGAAAGATGCAAGTCTTTACGAAGAATACATGGAAGAGGTGGAGTGGGAGAGTCGTGTTACAATCTCTCCGGAAAAAGAACTGGATTTGGATGGGTGGATTCGTATCCCAGGAGCGGTGAATCTTGAACCGGCAGGAAGAGGTCAGTTAAAGGCTCTCTATGAAGTGCGCGATCAAATTGCACGACGGCGTAATATAGCCTCTTTTCGAATCATCTCCAACAAAGCTCTTGTTGAACTTGTAAGACTGAATATAAGTGAGCTTGAAGGATTGGCCGGTTTCAAGCAGATCAATCCTGCATTTATCAAGTCCGAAGGCCCGCGAATCCTGAAGGCAATAGAGCAGGCATCCGCCATTGATGATATCGCTTTGCCTGCTATACGGGATGAAATGGAGCCTGATCTGGAAAACAGATTCGTTTTACTGAAAAAGTGGCGTCATTCTGTTGCCAGGCGCCGAAAGATGGATCCTTCTGTTATAATGAATAACCGAATATTGCTGGAAATTGCTCGTTTGCAACCTGCTTCTATTGAGGAGCTCAGGGATTCGGAACTTATCTCCCCGGGAAAGTTAAAGCGGTATGGAAAAGAGATCCTCGAAAAGCTGAAGACCGCACAAAATAACTGACCTGATTGAACCAGTCAGATTTTATTAAAAAATATTGATTCGCATACAGTGAGATTCAAGCTCGGTATAATACTTCCGGCCCGGCGGATGTCACAGCGAGGTTTTTTATGAGTAACAAATCACCGTCACGATTTACGCTGCTTAACGCAATAATTCTTTCTCTATTTTTTGGAATGTTTCTAAGCCCGATGATTTACAGCGGCTTCAAGGGATGGATTACCAACGGTGATGCCGGACACTCCGGGCCTCTGAACGCGGAAGAGCAGCACGCTCTGGTTACACTGCAGCAGGGATATATGAATGTATACAGAAAGGTCAGTCCTTCTGTTGTTTATATTAGAACGAATATGCTTGTAAAACCCCGTTTCTGGTTTGATTACTACCGTCAGGTAGAGGGGGCCGGTTCCGGGTTTATCATTGATAATGAGGGTTATATAGTAACGAACAACCATGTGGTAGCCGGGGCACAGACTATAGAAGTCATTTTTCATGATGATACAAGGGCTCCTGCCAGGGTCATAGGCAGGGATGAGTCGAGCGATGTAGCCCTTTTAAAAGTCGCACCGTCAGAACGATATATACCCGCAGTTTTTGGCGACTCCGATACGGTTGAACCCGGGCAGATGGTTTTTGCTATAGGGGCTCCCTTTGGTCTTGATAGAACATTTACTACTGGAATTATTTCGGCAAAACATCGTTTTGTAGATAATAGCCGCTTTTCTCGTATTCAGACTGATGCCGCGATTAATCAGGGAAATTCTGGTGGACCGCTCATTAATATTTATGGTGAGGTTGTGGGTATCAATCAGTCTATCATATCAGCTGGCGGCGGAGGTAATGTCGGGATTGGTTTTGCTATCCCGATCAATGATGCAACCGAGGTCGTTGATCAGCTCAAAAAAGAGAAACGGGTTATCGGAAAACCTACACTTGGAGTCTCCGTCGGGTTACCATCACCGGCTTATAGAGAGTATCTAGGATTGGATAAAGATGTCACCGGTGTTGTCATACGTTTTGTCGTACCGGGTTCTGCAGCGGATAAAGCCGGCCTTCAGGAAAACGATTTTATTACTTCAGCCAATGGAAAACCCATGCAGTCTCCAGGGGATTTGATTGGCGAAGTTCAGAAAACCGGGGTTGGAAATCAGATAGTGTTGGAGCTCATTCGTGACAAAAAATCAATTGTAGTAAAAGTAACTATCGGTGAACAGACTGACACTGGAAATCCATAATGCTTTTTATAAGTAATGATCCTGCATCGAAGATTGAACTGAATGAAGTGGACTCGACAAATAAATATTTGTTGAGTAACTCTTACCCGTCCGGAACTTCCGTTGTCGCATTGAGTCAGACTGAGGGGAAGGGACGGCGGGGCCGTATATGGGTTGGAGAGCCGGGAAGTTCCTTTCTATTCTCGGCTTATCTGGAAACCGGCCAGAAGGAGCTTGAGTCACGCAATATTCTCATGCTTCCCCTGGTTGTAGGGCTCGCCACATTGCAGAGCGCTCGCATTGCTCTGGAAGAGTATTCACCGGCTGAGGCATTGCGAACACGAATGTCTCTTAAGTGGCCCAATGATATTATTCTGGAACGTGATGGCCGCGAAGGGAAACTCGCCGGAGTTCTTGTAGAGTCCGAAATTCATTCATCCAGCAGTTTTCGTATCGCAATCGGAGTCGGATTGAATTGGAAGGGGAGTATTGAATTGCCCGACAGGAATATTCTTCCGCCTGTCCCATTATTTCCTGAAAAGGGTGATATACCCCCCGTTTTTTCATTTCGTGATTATTTAATTCCACGCTTGAATGTGCTGTTCAAAGAACTGCTCCATCCGGAAATTATTTTAAAATATTTACGGGATGATTTTTACCTGTCAGGTAAGAGAATCGAGATGAAGGGAAGTGTATATAGCGTTAACGGCCCGGGAGATGATGGAGCACTTGTCCTTTTCGATGAAAATGGTGAAAAAAAGGTTATTTACGATGCCGACTGGGATAGAATTCTGTAACCGAAAGTATTTCATTCCTTCAATATACTTAACACAATACATGAATATAATAGCAAAATTCATTTTTCAATGTCAAGCGATCATGTTTTATTCGGATAATAAGAGTTGGTAGCTATATGATTCAATATGTAATGGCTCTTGATATTGGAAATACGAATACAGTTGTTGGACTGTTTGATAAAAACAATCCCGGCGATATTCTGTACAGCTGGCGCACCGTTACCCAGAGAAATCGAACCTCAGATGAGATGGGAATTTTTCTTTATGGCTTTTTGCAGTCATCGAGTATCTCCATGAACAGTGTAAAGGGGTTCATCTATTCCAGTGTTGTACCATCATTCAATCCTATAATAGAAAGAATGAGCCGAGATTATTTGAAGTGTGAACCTTTCAGAGTTACCTCAAGAACAAAACTCCCTATTACAATCGATTATCCAAGACCTGATGAAATCGGAGCCGATCGGCTTGTGAATGCATGTGCATCAGCAGGTTTATATCCCGGTGATTCCATAATTGTCGATATGGGGACTGCTACGACTTTCTGTATTCTCCATGATAAAACATACCTTGGCGGTGTAATTGCTCCCGGACTTAAACTTTCCATGGAAGCACTTTCAAGAAATACAGCACAGCTTCCTCCTATTGAG
>JBNKQE010000224.1:0-8048 GCA_050295715.1 Leptospirales bacterium | reverse complement strand
TATTTTTTGCGTCCGCGCGCGCTTTTTCACTTGTTTCTGGTGTCAGTCGATATAACCTTCCGACATCAAAAAATATTATTTTTGATCTCTGTTGATTAAGATAACTGACACTAAAAATTGAATTTATTTTTTATATCGGTTATCATAAGCAATTGGTATAAAAAATATATATTTTTAGTGATAATATCGGTGCTTACAGCAGGCGGATCTGTTTCTGCTCAATCTCCAGCAGATGAGGCTGGAAACACTGAAAAAATAAGTAAAGTGCAATACGATGAATCCGGCAATGTAATCGTTCCTCCGGCATCCGATAAGGCAATGAGTTATTATAATTCGGGTAACGTAGTATGGATTTTAGGTACAGTGCAGGGTTTGTTGCTGCCGCTCCTGTTACTTTTCACCGGAATATCAGCACGTATGCGAAATCTCGCAAGGAAAATCGGAAAGAAGTGGTTCTTTACAATCGTAATTTATTATGCAATATTTTCCATTACTATGTTTTTTCTGGAATTTCCACTTGATTACTATGCTGGATTCATAAGGCCTCATGATTATGGCCTTTCCAATCAGAGTTTTTTCAGGTGGGGTGGAAACAATCTTAAATCGCTGGGACTTGATATTCTGGGTGGAGCAGTGTTTCTTTGGATTCCTTATTTGTTATTGAAAAGAAGTCCGCGGAGGTGGTATCTTTACTCTGGACTTCTATCCATACCATTTGCATTTCTTATGCTGATTATAACTCCTATCTGGATATCGCCGCTTTTCAATAATTATGGTCCCATGCAGGATAAGAACCTTGAAATGAAAATTCAGGAACTGGCCGCCAGGGCCGGTATCGAAGGAAGTCGGATATTTGAGGTTGATAAGAGTCAGGATACAAAAACTGTAAATGCTTATGTGACTGGATTTATGGGGAGCAGTCGAATTGTTCTCTGGGATACAATAATTGAACGTCTGGATGAGGACGAGCTGTTATTTGTTATGGGTCATGAAATGGGGCATTATGTTCTCGCTCACCAGATTGAAAGTGTTTTTTTTATATCTATACTGATAATCGCATCACTGTATTTCGCCAACAAGGTTTCTTTTTCGATAATTCATAAATATTCCGGCCATTTCGGATTCAGCGAATTGGCAGATATTGCATCACTGCCTTTGATATTATTTTTGATGACTCTTTTTTCATTGATTGTAGATCCAATAACAAATTCATACTCCCGGTATAAAGAAAAGGAAGCAGATCGGTTTGGTCTTGAAATTACAAAGGACAACAAAGCTGCTGCATCTGCTTTCATAAAACTACAGTCTGAAAATTTGGCAAATCCTTATCCTGGTGTGCTGTATATTATGTGGAGATCATCTCACCCTCCGATTGGAAAACGTGTGGAGTTCATTAATAATTACAGACCCTGGGAAACAGGCGAAGAATTGATTTATGGACATTATTTTATGGATAAAACAAAAAGGGATAACAAGTATTTTTCAAATTAAACATGAATGATTCGGGTTTCGTGGAGAAAAATCTCGTGAGTTCTTGATAGAATATTTTAGATGGAAATATTTGAATATTTCATTTTACGAAATATTATTTATATGATGCGATTTGAACGATGGCAAGCATTCAGCTTGATGAGAAAGGTTCAATTTGACGATTCGGTCTTGGGCTGGTCATAGGAACGCTGACACATGGGGAAGGCCGTGCAATCCTCGGTGACTGACCAATTTATGTTTTAATTTTCCGGGAATCTTTGAACTTTTTATACGCCGTCTTTGTATGAGTGAACAAATTCGAGTGATTGGCGAGCCCTTTCGAGGCTCTCGTTCGACCCTCCTGGTCCCAGGCTCCTTCTACGAACGGTTTTTCATTGGATACATCAGATTCATAAAAGTGAGGAATCTTCCTCTTTCTTTCTATTTCCAGCGTTTATTGGATGATCCTCTGCTGGACTACAAGTTGAGTTTTCTTAAGGCTCGCAAGTGGAAGAAAGAATACCAGGCTGCGGGTCAGGATCTTCGCCGGATTAATTTTTATCCTGAGGAGCGTGATTGGGCCCGTCTTTCGGCCATTTCTAATGCCACTGGTTTTTCCCGTTGTTACATTTTTGTTTTTCTGATGCTTGTGGACATGGGCGTGATCTCTCTAGAAAATGGTGGAACTAATCCATATTTCAGGAAGAGAGCATGGAATCCGTTGACCTTTTGTTCGGTTTTAATCGACTCAAGAGACAGAAAGCTAACAAGGATACTCCAAATATAAACAAAAAGCCCCACCGGAAGGGGACCAGCCGTTGGTTTGTGGCAAAAAGCAACAAACTCACAACATCAAGCGAAGGTCAGATAACATAAAATTGTGTCCGGGAATTCCGCATATTTGCTCAACAGCGTGATGGGTTACGAATAATGTGGTATTGTATATACTACCACATTTGCTTTTTCTTCGCAGCAATAAGGCGGTTGAAATCATTTATATTTGTAACAACGATTCGGTCTGCGAAGAGTTCAAGCTTTCCCTGTTTTACAAAGTGCATTAAGACTTTCTGTACTTCATCGGATGAAATTCCGCACCAGTTGGCGACATCGTCAGTAGTTATGTTAAAAACCATTTGCTGTAAGTGACCGTAGTTAGGATCTTTTTCTGCAAGCATGAGAAACACATCAGCAACTTTTCCCTGAATATCATCAAGCAGTAGAATTTGAAGGCGGCGTCTTGCATCATGAATTCGTTTAGAAAAAATAACAAGAAGTTTAAACGCAAGCTGGGGATGCGTGTTCATAAGAGTTTCAAAATTTTCTTTGGTGAATTGTAATGCTCTTACGCGATCGACAGCAATAGCTGATGCGCTTCGAGGTTCTGATTCAAGAACGGCCATCTCACCCAGAATATCTCCTTTTGTAAAAACATCCAGAGTTTTCTGGGAATTTCCGAAAGTCTTTATGATCTTAACCCGGCCATCCTGAATAAAATAGAAATCATATCCCGGTTCATATTCACAGAAAATCATTTCACCGGGTTCAAATGTTTTTCCGAATTTTTCAAATAACGATTCAGGAAGCAGCATATTAGTGTATCGCCTCCAGCTTTTTTCTTGCATTGAGAGTAGTCTCATCCTGAGGCGGGATGGTCGCTACTTTTCTGTAAAGCGCTTTTGCACGTTCGGTATCCCCGTCTTTTTCTGCAATTGATCCAAGATAATAAATAGCTTCTTTTACATGAACTCCGGCTGAGTGTTTTTTTAAGTATGAACTGAAGGCATTTCGCGCTCCTTCCATATCATTCGTTAACATTTTGATGCGCCCAATTTCATAATTTGCTCTGTCAACAATTTCAATTTCATCTCTTCCTGTTGGAGTAGACCATTCAGCGCACTCCCCCAGGTTTTCCAGAGCTCCCGGGAAATCTTTCTTACCGAGCAAATCAAGCGCGTCATAAAACATTGTTGCCAGACTGCTATTGGGACTTTCATCTCCATGCTCACTGTGATTGTCATGACTGGGAGTTATTGTCCCAAGAGCGGGAAAGCTAATGGGATACATATGACCCTTGTTTGCCATTTCATTCATCTCTTTTGCGCGATCTGTATAAGGACCACGCGGATGCAGTTGTAGATATTTCTGGAAAGCATAGCATGCATGTTCAAAATTACCTGATCTGTAGAAAGACTCAGCCACATTCATGAGCTCATATCCAGGATCACGTGCTGCTCCGGCTTTTAATAAATCTCTGACCTGCCGGTGAATTACTCTCAGTTCCTTTGAAAAAACACGGAGCATTTTCAAAACAAGTCTTGTATTTTTGAGAACAAACTGCTCGAACTCCTGGCTGGAAAAGCTGATGAGTACCGTTTTACCAATTGCCTGTGCGGTCTCTTCCCGTGGATATTTTCCCAGGCTGGAACGGATTCCAAAAAATTCACCTGCCTGGACATCTTCTTTGATCTCTTCATCTGTATTGGGATCATTTGTTAAAAGGACAACCCTTCCTTTTTGAAGTACATAAACATCATCTCCCAGGTCTCCCTGAAAATAGACGATAGATCCTCCAGTATATGTTCGGTTTGTCGGCATTCTTGATATCCAGATCCCTTGCGAATTAATCTTGTATTATGTTACCTGGTTGCAGGTAAATCCACCGGTAAAAAATCAAACTTTTTATATATAGGATCATTGCCAGCCACTACTTCCAGCACATTTTTTAATCCACTTATAACAATTTTATCTCTGCCATTCACTGAAATTTCATCATATTCAAGTTCAAGGGCATCAAATAGACCGCTGAGAGTTGCATCTGCATAGGCAGGTTTTCCTCCGACAGAAACAAGAAATATTTCTTCCGGCCTGGCTTCACATAAAGAGAGATAGGGATCTCTGTATTTACCTTCTATTACCAGTAAATCCGCCCTGAGTCCGGGTGCAAGTTCTCCTCTATCTGTGAGACGAAAAGCTTTTGCCGGAGTCGATGTGACCATATCCATTATTCTTGCAGGATGTATCTCCATTTCAAAAATTTCTTCAAATATTTCACGGGCTTTCGCCATTTCTTGAGTTATACTGCCCCCTCCAGCCATCGGGCTGTCGGTCCCGAGTATAACGGGTACACCGGCATTCATCAGGTGATCAATGGGAGGAACGGCGTCATATAAAAACAAATTAGAAGTAGGACACCAGACAAGTGATGCCTGTTTCTCTTTAATAAGATGAATATCACTCGCATCCAGGGATAAACCATGAACGAGTACCGTATTTAAACTCAACCCGCCTTCTTTATCCAGTCGCTTTAGCGATCGACGGCTCTCTTTATCGAAACCCTCAGCTATGTGTATTATAAACGGAGCATTATTTCTGCTGGCTCTCTCCATTTCAGGACCAATTCCATCTCCCCAGTTCAGGCTGTAATCGCCAACAGAGTGAGCAATGCCGAACTCTTTTAAGAGTGAAACAGGCAGAGAGTCATAAAACCTGGAGCGGATAAACTCAGGAATATGATCAATTACTGTAGTCACACCGGAGAGGAGATTTCTGTAGGCTCCCAACTGGTAGAGCTGGGCGATATCCAGTACCATTCGATCTCGAAATAATTGAGAACTTTTAAGATCATTGTCCCAGGAGAGCCAGTTTGAATATGGCCAGTTTTCGCCCCTGTAAGAATGGTAAGTTGCCATAAGAGAATCATGACCGTTGATCAGTCCGGGAAAGAGCTGTAAACCATGCAGATTCAGGGAAATGACTTCTGAATCACTTTCTCCGGGTTTTAGTATGTTTGAAATCAATCCGTTTTCAATACGCAGTCCATGAGCAGTTACCGGGCCATCAGGTCCAACCAGAGTTGCATTTGTTATTTCCCAGGCTTGCGCACACATAAATGATTATGATTCCTCTTTAAATTCCCGGAATAATTATTAATCCGGATGTCTCCGAACGGGAGAACTAAAATTATTCGTAACTACTCACCACGTATTATGTGATTGAGAAATTGGAGTCCCTTCCATAACTGAGTAGACAATAATTCAATAATACTATTACAACTTCAACGTATTATATAGATTCGGAATCCGCATAATGAATACGACATAATATATGAAAAAAAAGCTAATATGTAGCGTTATCTAATAAAAATAATACAGTTTTAAGCATACAGCCTACTGCAGTGAACGAAATGCAATAGAGAATAAACTGATTGTACTTGAATGATCCATTTTTTGTTCACAATACGGATAGTGAATATTGAAGAATGATTGACTGTAAAACTGAGTACAGGATTCTGTCTCTCCCGTCACCGATGCGAAGCATGAGTGACGGTTTATTGTTTTTAGATCGAAACGACTGTTAAACAAAACTCCAGTTGACGTAAATGGGGGTGGTCGGGAAAGTGGTTTCGGAGCCGAGGTAAAAGTCCAGTGGCAAATATAAAGTCATCAAAAAAAGATATTAGAAGAACGCGAAAGCGTCAAGAGCTTAATGCTCAGAAGCGCGCAAGGCTGCGTACATACGATAAGAAAGTTCGTATCCTTGTAGAAGAAGGAAAATTTGAGGAAGCTCGTGAAGCATTCCGTGAATATACCTCCTATCTGGATCGCGCCGGAAAAACAAACCTGATTCACCATGCACGTGCATCTCGCAAGAAAAGCCGTATTGCTCAGATGATCAGTAAAGCATCCGCTGCAAAAGCGTCTTAAAAAGAACTTATTTATAAGGGCGATTAGCTCAGCTGGGAGAGCGCCTGCCTTACAAGCAGGATGTCGGCAGTTCGATCCTGTCATCGCCCACAAACTACCAAACTGCACAGAGGCCGGGATTTCCCGGCTTTTTTTTTATGTTCAGAAAATATCCACTGTCTTCACATAGGAATCATGTGGATGCAAAAGACAATTCAACTGAACCCCAGACCTCGTGGTTTTCATCTCTTAACATCTTATATCCTCCGAGAAATTCCGGAAATAAGTCAGATTAAAGTTGGAATCTGTCATGTATTCATTCAACATACTTCAGCATCTCTGACTATAAATGAAAATGCAGATCCTTCCGTCAGGAAGGACTTTGAGTCTTTTTTCAATCGATCCGTTCCGGAAAATGAACCCTATTATGTTCATACAATGGAGGGATCCGACGATATGCCGGCTCATCTAAAGGCATCCATTCTCGGACCTTCCGTAATGATTCCCATTACAGAGGGACAACTCAATCTGGGAACCTGGCAGGGAATCTATCTCTGTGAACACCGCGATCATGGCGGCAGCCGAAAAATAGTCGTTACCCTTCATGGTGAATAAATGTAAGTCATGAGATTTTCCGGACTGTAATTAATTCTTGATATTTACGTTATAAGATATATTCTGCAAAACAGCAGAAATTTACCTGTATGTAAAAGTTAAATGCATTATTTATGATCTGAATTCATAGGCATAAGTGAGATTATTTTATGAAAAAATATGAAAGTCTTATTCGAAATCTTGAAGAATATGCAAAAGAACATCCAACAATGTATAAATATAAAGTATTGCTGATATCGCTTGCAGGTTATATTTATATTATTTCACTTTTAGCATCCATATTAGGACTTCTTTCAGCTCTTGGATATGTAATGATTGAATACAGAAAAGGTTCTGTATATCTTGTTAAAATTGCAATACCATTGATAGCATTTTCATTTGTTCTTATCAAAGCATTATGGGTACGATTGAATCGACCTCAGGGTTATGAGATTAATATAGACGAATACCCTCATTTATTCGAATACATTAACAACTTACAAAAGAAACTAAAAGCTCCTCGTATCAGTCATGTATTATTGACAGATGAAAAAAATGCTGCCGTATATCAATATCCCAGACTAGGACTTCTTGGATGGTATGATAATTATCTGATCATGGGACTTCCTTTGATGCAGGCTCTTACTCCTGAAGAATTCAATGCAGTCCTTGCTCATGAATATGGGCATATAGCAGGTTCGCATAGCAAAATTACCGGATTAATCTATCGAATAAGAATGTCCTGGGAAAATATCGTGGACCATATGGAAAAGAAAGCACAGTCTAATTTTTTAATCGATAATTTTGTCAGCAGATATTTTCCTTATTTGAATGCTTATTCATTTGTATTGATGCGTAATCACGAGTATCAAGCAGACCGGGTTGCCGCAGAATGTAGTGGACCGGATATTCATGCAAATGCTTTAATTCGCAGTCGAATCGCAGGAGATCATTGGAATTCATCTTTCTGGCCAGACATCTACAAAGAAGCAAACGAAAAGTCTGAACCGGAAATTCTTCCCTATTTAGAAAGTGAAAAATTCTTTAAACAAATTGATCCTCAAAAAAACGAAAAATTATTTCAAGATTTGATGCAGGAACAAACGGGTATTGATGATTCACACCCTTCATTAAAAGATCGATTGAGCTTTCTAGGTGAGGAGCCTGGACTTCCTGGACCATTAAAGCAGAGTGCAGCGGAGTACTATCTTGGTGATAAGTTGCAATCTATTGAAAGAAACATTTCTCTTGACTGGCAGGAAAATATTGGTCAGGTCTGGATGGCAAGGTATGCAGAAGTCC
>JBNKQE010000223.1:0-8163 GCA_050295715.1 Leptospirales bacterium | reverse complement strand
TAAAACTCTTTTCTCATGATAAGAAAAGAAAATGGTGAAATTCATCTCTGTCCGCAGTCGGGGCAACACTCAGGTCTTATGGTAAAGTTGTTTTACATACCGGAGGAGTAGACGCAAGCCTGTTGATCTTGTCCATTTCATTGCCAGCTACTCACCTATCGTTACCTGGATTCTTACTGCAAATCTCATACAACAACGCGGGTAAAAAGGCCCGCGGAAAAACCCGAGCGCAAGGCCTCCACACTGGATTTACGCATATCTGCTATTCATTATCTGTTCGAATGAATTCGCAGGAATAATTGAACGGAAGTCTCAGAAAGTGTATGCGAAGATGAAAGTTTTTCAGGGTATCCAATGAAGGACTATAATTACTTTGTGAATTTTCTTATAATGTCGGTTAGCTCTTCGATTATATCCTCACTCCCACCCTGCTTGAGTGCATCGCGGACACAATGACGAGTATGGTCTTCCAGTAGAATCATTGCAACTCCATCGAGAGCAGATTTCACGGCAGTAATTTGTGTAAGGATATCAACACAATATCGATTATCCTGAATCATTTTGGTCACGCCATTCACCTGACCGGAGATCCGGTTCATTCTTTTTATAAGTGGATCCTTGTGGGGTTGTACGACACTTTTTTCATCAGATTCGTTACTGCAATGATGACATTCGGCTTTTGTTTCACTACTCGAATCAATGCCAGGATCATCTGTATTCATTTCTGTATTCATTATCAGCTCCCTGTGTTACCGGATCCTGGCTTGAGCAGCGATGGGTTTCTAAAACTAAATGAATGGAGAAGTTCTGAATAACTCAATTCATTCAATCGAAATGGTGGCGTTTCCAGATTTACACCGGTGTAATGCTGCAGTAAAATTATATACTTTTTTACAAGTTCTGGCAACAGGAAATTTTCGCGAATGTGTTCTTTTGCCAGCTTTCCATGGTGTATAGTTTCTGTTTCTCTCTCAATAGCTCTTCGCATATACTCGGCTATTGTTCCTTTGTCTTCCGGATTCACCAGATATCCGGTTTTGCCATCAATTACCTGCCGGGTTATGCCGCCCACTTTTGAGCCAATCACAGGAGTACCCTGCCACATAGCTTCTGCTACAACCAGCCCAAAACCTTCTCTGGTTGATACATGGACAAAGACTTTTGCAATACGCATTAAAGCCCCAACAACCCTGTCATTATCCAGAACATTTACCCAGAAATGAATATCCGGATCTCCATCAGCAAGATCCTTCAATTTTGATAAAATTTCTCCACCTTCCGGGTCATCGGTGGCCGTATTGCCCAGGAATATCAGGTAAGGTGGCTTTTTAAAATGATGATTTCTTTTTAACTGTTTGAATGCCTCAATGATTGTGTGCTGATTTTTATGAATATCATATCGAGAAACAGCGGCAATAATCGGTCTATCAGGATCTATATTGTTCTCATTGAACAGGCTATCGAGAATATCAATTGCTTCAACTTGAGTATATTCTTGATTTTTTGTGGCCAGCGGATCAATACAGGGAGATATTTCATAAATGGGAACCTGAAGGCCAGGTCCGACATAGTCTTTCATTGTAAAGATTGCACCACCGGTATGGTTAATGTAGGGAAGGAGAAACCTCCAGATGATTGGATCCGGACTGGATGTATCAATATGGCATCTCCATAGCATGTTACCATAGATCATACCATTCATAATCAGGGCTGCCGGTTGTGGATCATGAATAACAACAAGATCTGAGGCTATAAATGTATTTTTTGCATTTTCATTGATTGTATCGAGATAGGCGCCAAAAATCTCTTCGAGAGAAATTGGCTGAGATACTCCCTGGAGTAAATTATGGAATTTCTTGGTTACTTTGAAGAAATCATCCGAACCACGAATCACATGCCAGGATGCATCTATTCCAACACTTCGTGCCAGAGGAATTGCACTGGAGAGAATTTCAGCGACCCCGCCGCCAATTAAAGTTGAGTTCAGGTTGGTCCACCCTCGTCCCTCAACCGGTTTTGCAAGGGTTTTCAACTCCTCAACTTTTTCTTTTCCGATAAATGGCTCATAGTCATCAATATGGACTTCATGTTTTGGTTCGTATTTTTCTAGTTCTTGCATCTCATTATCCACACAGTTTATTCGATATCAATGCTGGTTGGCCTGCAACAGGCCCTGAAGGCCTTCTTCTGATACATTGCGCTCAATATATCGTTTGTCAGCCGTATATAGTATAAGACTAAAAATAAGGTTAAAGAAATGTTATAAGAGTCGTTCTACGAAAGTATTGTGTCAAATACGAATCTAAAAAAACGAATTATCCGATATTGCCAGCATGAATGCTTCAGTTTTTACTGATTCAGCCGAATGATATAATAAAGGGACCTGTCGCATAAATACGACTGTTCAATCATGAAATTAGAGGCGGTATAATGCTTTCACGTCTGGAAAAAATGGTGAAACCGACAAAAGAGAATACGAAAGTCAGTTTCAAACCTTTTGAAATGATTGTCGTCTGTAAAGGATGCGGAAAAGAGCTTGGCCTTGTGATTTCAGAGGTCCATTTGCAGACAGATATAATGTGCCCTGTCTGTTTTCGGCCACTGAGTGGAATCATTCGAAGGGAAATTAGAAAAAGAGTCTGAATCTCCCTTCGCTTTAATCAAATCAGGATGCCTTATCCGGAAACATCGTTCCCAGGATTTTTTTTACATACTTACCGAGCACATCAAACTCTAAATTTATCCTGTCTCCAACTTCCCAGTCACCAATATTCGTTGCCTCAATTGTGTAAGGAATGATTGCCACAGAGATTCTGTGTTTTTCAGGATCTGTGGAGGCTATTGTCAGAGATATTCCCATAAGACTGATACTCCCTTTGGGAACGATCATATCCTCGTGTTCGGCATCATACTTTATGAATATTTCACGACTGCCTTCCAGCTGTCGAATCTCATCTACAACTCCGGTGGTATCTACGTGACCCTGGACGAAATGTCCATCAAAGCGGGAGCTGACTCCAACGGACCTTTCCAGGTTTACCCGGTCTCCTATTTTAAGATCTCCCAGCATAGACTTATTCAGGGTCTCTTCAATAGCGGTAACATTGTACGTTTTTTGTTCCGGGTTCGTGCTCTCCACTGTCAGACATACCCCATTGTGAGAGACACTCTGATCAATTGACAGCTCAGAAGTGAGTGTTGACTCCAGTGTAAAGGTCTTATTTCCCCCGGATACAGTAATATTACTTACTTTTGCCATGGTTTCTACTATACCGCTAAACATTCATACCTCCTGGTTCTGGACCGAATTGTTTTCTTTGCATTTTCCTGAGAGTTTCTCTCAAAAATCCACCGAAATTATTTGATTTTTTAAGGCCCTGGAGTGTCAAACGTATGTAGCAGAATTATGGGAATTAAGAATCAAGATTTAGATGCAATAGAGTTTAATCTCAAACTGATGACCACACCGGGCGCAGTTTATCGTGCTGTTACTTCTCAGACAGAGCTCAGGAGATGGTGGGCACCACGAGTTATTATGTCACGTTTTATCGTGTCACAGGAAGAATCCAGGGATATGGAGATGCGTCCGTTAGCAATGGAGAAGGACCACCTGGTTAGATACACATGGCGCGGGAAAGACTGGGATAAGAGTATTCGATCCACAATTATTACATTTGAGATTGAGGATCTGGGTGTTTCAAGAGGGAGTACAGGTGAGGGTATTCAGCTCAGGGTAATTCACGATGGATGGAGTGATCCGGTTGAGCGGGAGCGTCAGGAGAAGATCTGGGACCTGGCAATTAAATGCCTGGATAAGTACCTGAAGGGCGTCGAGTTTTCTTCCTGGTGGGATGACAATAAGAACCAGGATGGTTTTCGGCAGGTGCAGCTGGGATCCATCAAACAATTCGCTGAAAAGATGGATCAAGAAAGCAAGGGAAAAGCTGAGAAAAAGCTGGCTGCCAGGTGTGTACTTGATATTTGTCTGGATCTGGATGGACTGGGTTCCTGGCATATGAAAGATAACAGAAATGAATTTGAATTACGATTTCAAAATCATAGAGTTTTCGGGATTCAGAAAAATGGAAATATGTTAATAGGATGGCGTGACCTTGAGAAAATTTTGGGTGATCAATTACCGGATTACGCATCGAGATTAACGGTAGAACAGGATGTAGATTTACACATCGGTAAGAGTCAGGATCGACTGCCGCTGCATATGATCAATGCTCATTTTTGGGCTGCCTGGTGCAAAGATGTTATTGAGTTTGCCAGGGGCAAATCTTAATGCACTTTTCCTGGCAGAGGATCAATAGTGAGAGATTTGAGGTCACAGTAAAAACACCGGTTACTCGAATCGGTACTCTTTACAGACTAACCAGTGCGATTTATCTTGCAGGTCTTGATATAGAGGATGGTCAGGTGGATACACATCATGAGGGTGATGTTGATTTTACTGTAGACCACTTTGTACTTCGAATAGATGAAAATATTTCTAATTCTGTAGATAGTGATGTCTCTGTTAAGCTTGGCGTGTTTATGGAAACATTGTTGGATGACACGACAGACCCGGATGTCCTGCTTTTGCAGCATGGAGTTCGCATTCCGGAGTTGTCTTCTTTTTTTGAAACACAACCGGAGATCGTTTTTGAAGATCTCAATGAAAGCAGGGAGACTCAATTTTATATTGAAACATTGAATCGTCGCGGTCTTCTCTTCCATTTAACAAGAATTCTGGCTGAGGAAAATATAAGTATTGTAAGAGGCGAAATTCATACCCATGATGGCGGTCGGGCTGAAGATAGTTTTTTTCTTCAGTATGAAGGAGATATGCTTGGTGAAAAACTGGCAAAGAAGCTGGAAGGAAGAATCCTTGGGAAAGAATGAAACTCAGGAATCAGGCGTGTGCTTTTTCCATATGTTGAGCCGGGTCAGCATGCGATTGGACTCATCTATCAGAAGTTGACAGCTACTGATAGCATTATCGACATACTGCTTCTGTTTACGTTCCATTGCGGATAAGACTTCTTCCGGAATGTCATGTATGATTCTTATGAGATTCGTATTAACATTTAGAAGCCTGGAATAAGTAGTTCCAATGGCATCCTGTAATTCCCATCGTTTTATATACTCCATTCGTGTTTCGTCATTTGTCAGTTTTTCAAGTATATTTTTCTTTTCATCCGTCATTTTTGATATATAGTATGATAATGGTCTTGGATAATAGTTGATCTCTTTGAACAGGTTAATCGTTTTTTCAACAAGCTGTCGAGATTCTGCATCGAGCTGCCTTAAAATATCAAAAACTTCATCGGTCTTGTGAATTTCGAATAGTCTTGTCTTCTTAAAAATATTAATCATCGCGGAGAGACGATCTCTTGTTTTTTCCAGATCGCTGTAAACATCTTCAAGATAACGGCTTTCATTAAATATATTTTTTTCTATTACCGGTTGGTTTTCTTCTCCAAAAGTATCAATTGGTTTTCTGTAGTGATAATCATCTTCATACGGATCGTAGAAGGATGCTCCGCTCTTATCTTCGGTAAGATGATTTGGCTGTGATGATTCAGAGTCTTCTGATGGTTGATTGTTCTTTGAAGTCAAAGGTGAAACATCATATATGGAATTCGAAGATGAGTAGAGTTCATCTGAGTCATAATTAATGGACAGGTCATTTTTATTACCTGGTTTCTTTAATTTTTCTTTTTTCTTATTTTCCAGTATCTTTTTACGCAGAGCAATCGCTTCACTTTTTGAAGAGGCCAGATGTACAATTTCAACCTGCCGGGTTTGAATATTAAACCTGGTTGCGTAACGATTCCCCTGGTGATCAATATACCTTTTATTGATATCTCGAATCGATATTTTTTTAGTGTCTATATCATGAATCGAACGGATGAGTTCATAATTCATCGCTCCGTCCCCCGAGAATTTCCATTACATCAGACTCATTAAATGTATATTTTGTTTTACAAAACTCACAGGTTGCTTCAATAAATCCCTGTTCTTCAAGTATATTTTTCGCTTCCACATTTCCCATATTTCGAATAACAACCTTGATCTTATCCCGGCTGCAATCACATTGAAACTGGAAATGACCGGTATGCAACAACCGGGCCCCGAGAAACAATCCGCTTTTCTGCGGTATTTTCAAGCTCTCATCGTTCTGTTCCAGAAGACTGTTCATTATTTCACCGGGTGACAGACCACTCAGCATATCCAGAACCGCATCTGTATCATCTGCGCTTGCTCCAGGAAGTGCCTGAAATATATAACCGGAAATCTGGTCTCTGTCACTTTTTTGATGCGTTTCTAGCTTAATAAATGTTTGGATCTGCTCGGATTTTCCAACATATTCCTGAATATTTTTATATAACGGGACAGGACGCAGGCTTGTTGCGGATGAATACACTTGACTCGAACCTTGAATCCATCTGTTTACACGCAATAATCCATCCAGGGAATCATTCGTAAAACCGGTAGCTTGAGGATTTGCACTGTAGGCTCTCATTCTACCCTGACTGTCTGAAAAAGCAATTATCCGCAGAACCGGGTCCGGACACTCAAGATGCAGACTGATTGTTCTCTCTTCCTGTTTCACTGTATGTGTAGAGAGAAAAAACGCACCCAGCATTGCTTCACCCATAAGCGAGCGGATCTCACTTGATGCCTCATGACGCAAGGCTACATCATACGCAATAGATGTGTTGCGAGCAAGCACAAATCGATAATTGTGATCCGGTATAATTCCTGTTACGAAAAAATTCTCTTTTGTTTCCAGGGAATTTGGCAGTGACATAATCGCGGATATCCTAAAATAAGATTGCTATTTCGTGAAATAATCGTAACTACTCATCACGTATTATGTGATTGAGGAATTGGAGTCCGCCCATTATCGGAGCAAGCGGATATTCCTGTCCGGTTGTTCCGAAGTAGATCCATCCATGGACCTTGTAGTGTGCGGACTCCAATTCCCATCTATTCTTTACGGACGGTCTGCTACTTAACTGACGAATAGCTTTATTAAATAAATCATACAAAGAGTGTGAGTTGACTGATTTTATTTTTTTTGTTGAGTGATTACTTATTCTCCAGGTAAAGCTTCTGAGCCTGGAAAAATGATCTATAATCATTGGAAGCATTCCAGACTATGTAACCGGCTCCATTTGATTTTTCCGAAGCATCAATTTGTCTGTAGATGTAACTTTCCAGGCTTAAGCCTGTCTGCTTCACTTTCATATTGAACCCTTGAATATAGGCAATAATTCGAGCCCTGGATTTCACTCTTTTAACGGAGCTCTGAATACCATCATATATTGTATTATGAGGATTTTTTATTCTTGATGGTTGACCGTAAAAATGTGATGGATATAGCATTGGATAAATTGTATCAAGGTGCTCCGCAAATACTTCCATTTTCTGACCAATCATATCATCGCTATTAAAAGCGATTCTGCCAAAGACATCCGCTCCAACTCGAATCCCCTGCGGTCTCAGTCTATCTGTTGCCATTTTGAGAATACCGGCTATCAGTTTGTATCGTTTGTTGAGAGTTAGTTTTTTATCCTTAAGATTATCTGCAAATCTGATATAATCAAGCTGGATTTCGGCAAATCCGATCGCAGCAGCTTTCTCTGATAATCGCAGAATTTTATCAATGTGAGCCGGGTCCGGTGGGTATTTATTTAAACCTCCCGGGAAAACAACTACTCTGGCAACAGGATAGAATCCTTTGTCATGCAATGATTTCATAGTTTCATGTGACGGCATGCGAGGTTGAATATCGATAACAAGCGTATTTATCTTGTATTTTTTTGAAGAATTAATCAATGGATTGAGACGACTGCTGCTATGAATAACTCCATTATTTATATAAATACCGCGATACATCTCAGGAGCCTTAATTCTGTAAGACTGCCCTGGCGTTGGAGATAGATCGGTGGGAAACCCAGGAATCCTGTCCCGTTCAACACCTTTACTGTCAGATAATGCGAGAGATGAATGCATACTGGATGTTTCAGCATTTCGTTGGTTTGTGACCTTTTTGTCTAACTCCTTTCCGGGAATTTCAGGTATTGGTAGAAGTCGATAGAGAAAAGAAAATATCACTGTATCAGGAATTGCGCTTATGAGACTAGGGGGGCTGCAAAAGACGACGGATTG
>JBNKQE010000222.1:0-8179 GCA_050295715.1 Leptospirales bacterium | reverse complement strand
TTGTAAGATATATTTCGCAGAGTGGTGCTGGAGGCGCCCAAAAGAGTACTCACTGGATTATCAAATGGTAGCTGCTTACTGTTTTTTACACAGATTTGCCCCCTGTGGGTGGGAGGTTTGGTGGAGGGTTTTTTCGTGGCCGTATAACCGGGTCGGCTGGAGGCGTTGAGCGGGCACCGTATCAGATCAATAAAATAAAGTCAAGTAGAGTGTCGCATGGTTGACGTATAATGAAAATGGGGAAGAATACCTCAAGACCACAACGGATATTCTCCTCCCACTTCAATAATACTGCAATGCTTTCCCTGAAACCATCTCTCTGTCAGTCTTTAGAATGATTGGTCCCGTAACAATCAGTTTGAATGAATCATCTTATCTATTGTATTAAAGTCCTTGATGTCAATTTGCATAATTATATAATTAACGTGTTTATCTATCGCTTCCGGGCGATGCTGTAATTTTCAGTAACCTGGTTTTGAGAAAAGAGGGATCTACTTTATGCGACTCTATCAGAATAATTCCCGTGTCATTATTATCGCCGTATTCATTTTGATTTCACTGGTTGCATGTAAATCGGGAAGTGGCAAGAGGAGTGATTCTGGCTGGACCGCCGATCCCGATGGTTTTGTTTTCTTAAAAGACTATGGAAAAAAGGTTCGCGTGGGTGTTGTGACCTTTACCGGTTACAACACTTCGCTGTATGATACAGCGGTCACCGATCATGTGATCACGACCCTCTCCGATATAGACAACGTGGTTCTGGTGGAGCGTTCGCGCATTGAATCCATACTCAAAGAACAGAAGCTTGCCTCATCGGGCCTTCTTGAGGGCGAGGAGGCGGTTCTTCTGGGAGAGATGCTTCCCCTGGATCTGATTGTCACCGGTAGATATTCATATACGAAGGACCTTATAGAAGGGAAGGGCCGATTTGTCGATGTTGTGACAGGCGACATCAAGAAAACTTTCCCCTTTACACTTCGCCTGGGAAGGGATATTGAATCCTCTATTGCTCCCGATCGTGAAAATTGTGAGGCCTACCAGGAGTATGTAAAAGAGGCCCTCAGTGATTTACGCCAGGACCATCTTGTGGATGAGGCTGTCCGCCGTGCTACCCGGATACCCTTTGATGCGAAATGCGGCAGGATCCATTATCTTGTCATGACAGAGTTTGAAAAAGGAAAGCGCTATCCCGACAAATACCGCCAGTTTCTGATTGATGCACTTCGCACCAATATTGATAATCCGAAGGCAAGATTCATGATCAAGGAGATTCTTGGATACCTCACATCGGATGGTGAGGTGGACGAAGTCGAATGGAATGCCGGCAAGGAGTTGCTGCGAAGGCGCTGGGATAGATTCCTGACCCGTTATTTGATTAATCCGAATCGTCTTCCTGCTCAGGGAAACTACGATCGCCTTGATGATATCTTTGAAATGGTGGAGAATAAAGAGATCGGCCGCCCTTACGCCTATACCAGAGAGCACATGCTCTCCGAGTTTCTCAAGATCCCTCATATTCGCATGAGAGAAGAGGGGATCGATCTTGTTCTCTACATGCTGGAAAGATACGGCGCCTATTCCGAGGGGAGCGAAAAAGAGAGATGGCAGGCCCAGAGCAGCCTCAGGAGTATCTATTTTGATACGGGTGTGCGAAGCACCCAGAAACGCGCTCTGGATCTTCTGATCCGTCTTTACCAGGATGATAGTGAATCCGCAGGAAGCGCAAAACCGTATTCTAAATCAATTTCCGATTTGTGGTCGTTTCTGCAGAAAATGGAAAACAGTATAGATGAGGCGAAAAAATCATCTGTGGCTCTTGCCTCACGGAAGGGTGTAGCCAGAAAGGAAGATCTGCTAAAAATTAATAAAGAGCTGAAAAACAGAATCTGTGATATTAACGATCACTACTCCGATTCATACAGCGATCCCGATGTATCGCGCTATCTCTCCCGTTATAAAATTAGCTGCGCTGGAATGGTCACGGCAGATCAGCTATTAAAGCGCTTTGATCAGGCCACCTCATCCAGGCAAAAAGAGAATATTCTCGATGAACTGGAAGCGCTTGGAGACCGTGCGGGTCCTGCCGAGTCCCTTGCCATCCGCTGCATGGATCTTCCCGGATCCAGCGGTGCCAATGCCCGTATGCGAAAAACCTGCGCAAAGATTCTCGGAAATATCCCAACAAAAAATACGAAAGCGATGCTCATCCTGATTGATGGTTTTGCCGACCTGGGTTACGGTGTGCCCGACGCCTGTATGGAATCCATAGAGCATATTGGAAAACCTGCCGTTCCTTATCTGACGCGAAAACTTCTCTCGTCGAAAAGCCAGGTTGTAAGATTCAGAAGTGCTATGGTTCTCGGACGCATGGGCCGCAGTGCAAGGAGCGCCCTTCCCGCACTGCAGAAAGCTGCGTCCTCTGATTCCAGCAGCAATGTGAGAAAGCATGCGGAAGCTGCCATCCGCAGAGTCAGGTGAAACTGAGCTCTGCAAAGAAGACAATTCTCAGCAGGCCGGTCCGGAACAAAGACCTGCCCGCAGTATTTCCCGTAATCCCCGAATCGCAGCTTATTATGATATGTTGTGTGTTCGTCTAAACTAACAGGTGCTTGATACAGGAGACCGGACCGAGATATGAAACATCTAACTATCGCAATCTTAATACTTTTTGTAATCGGGGCAGGCGCCTGTAAAAGTGCAATCGATTATCATCCCGTGACTGAGGCGGAAGGGATGGACAGGTCCATATCTCGTTTTACGAAGGGAAGCCGTCCTGTCCGCATTGGTGTGATGGATTTTACCGACCATGCGGGAAACATCGGCGCTCTGAGCCGTATGGTTACCGATGAGGTTGTCTTCCTCCTGTCCGACAAAAAACAATTGCGTCTTCTGGAGCGCGACAGGCTTTACAGTATTCTCAAAGAGCACTCCCTGGAACAGTCGGGACTTGTCTCGGGAAAAGATGCGCAACGATTTGGCGAAATTCTCCCGGTCGATGTGATTGTCGCCGGATCGTATATTCGGGAAGAAAAAGGGATACGGGTGAATGGAAGATTTGTTGATGTAAAAACCGGAGAGATCCCCGGAACATTCCACTTTTATATCCTGGAGGACAGGGGTCCCGAGGCTCCTGAAAAAGGGGAGGAAGAAGACGAAGAGTGTGATGCGGATCCCGAATCCATAAAAAATGCTTTCAGCGATTTGCGAACAGAGCAGATGCAGAGCAGGGCTGTGGATGCCATTACGTCCGTCCCGTATTCAGTTGCCTGTTCTCCCATCCACGATTATGCCATTACCGTTTTTACAAGAGGAAAACTGTATCCTCAGCGTTATATTGATTACCTGGGATCGGAAATGGCCCGGATGAATAATATTTATGAGTACAGGCGAAAGGGAAGGATACTCTATTATTATGCAAGTGACGGGGATATAAATAACAGAGAGTGGGAGCTGGGGATAAAGGGTCTTGAAAAGGCCAATACCAGGGCGGCGAGAATCCTCATTGCACGCCTTCTGAATCTGCGCCGCCAGGAGAGAAACAGCGCACTTGATCGCATAGACAGACTGTTTGAAATCGTAAAAGAGGGAAGAATCGGAAAGCCCTATCCCATGAGTGATAATCTCATGTTTTTTGCCGTGCATGGCGCCACCGGCAGTTACAGTGATAAATGGGCCAATGAATACCGTCTGTATCTGTTTGAAAGTTACCTCAATAAAATCGAAAAAAACGATAATGGCATCTCCCGTGCACTGGGGAAAGTTACGGATGATATGGAGTTCAATAAGGTTAAAGATTTTAACGACCGCTATATGAGGGTGGCCAGAGCTATCATCCGGCCCGTTGATCGATTATCCGGCTGGAATCGCACAGAAGATGAAATCTGGTCGGTCCTGTATATGGCAAACCGAAAGGTTTACAGTGGCCTTCTTTCAAAAGGCGAGTTTGCGGATTTTGTCACTGCAAGCAATGATTTTATATGCGAATCCGTGCAAATGTCTTCGGGATATAAAGGGAAAAAGCATGCGGAGTTCGCAGTAAAAAACGGATTTAAATGCGACACAACCCCCGATGTCAACGGACTTATAAAAATTCTTTCTTCGTATGAAGAGAGTGCGGAGAGAAGAGAAGAAGCGGCTCAGTTGCTGCTTGGAATGGGAACGGATGCGAAACTGGCAGAAGCAATAGCCCGTGAATATCTGGGCGCACGCGGCGAAGATTCACAGAATTATAAAATTCGTAAATACTGTATCGCTATTCTGGGTGCCATTAAAACCGAGGACCTCCGTTCGATTGATAGTCTAATTGATATGCTGGGAAATCGTCAGCATGGAGGGAATGCCCGGGTTGCCCTTGGCGAATTGAAAGAGTCAATAGTGATTGCACGACTTCGTGTCAGGCTCCTTTCCGTAAATAATCGAAATACACAGTATGCAATTATGGATATCCTCTCTTCTCGCGGAAAACGTGCCAGGTCCGCTCTTCCGGAGATTCGCAAAATTCAGAAAACGACAACCGACCGCTGGATCCGCGATGGCGCTGCCCGTGCCATTAAACGCATCGAGACCGATCTCTAACTTCCGGACAGAATTTTCCCCCTGAGGGTGGGTGGATAGGTGGTGGGATTTTCTCGTGGCTCATTTTCCCGGGAGTGCCGGATCGAGGCGTGGGCCATATATCATGGTTGGGGATTTCTGTCAAGGAAGAGTGTCACAGTTAGGTGATACAATGAAAATGGGAAGGTGTTTGTGGCAATGGAGTTGGTGGGATGGGCGTATTCGGGGATATTATTAGAGGGTAAGAGCAGTAGAGGAAAGGGAATTGAATTTCAGCAGCTTGCTATGACAATGTAGAGAAAGCATGTTGAATGGAAATAGTTGAATATGTAAAATGTTTCGAGCTATTTGCATGGGTGCTATTGCAGCCTGTAAAGCACATGTGCGAAACACTTCCTGAAAGTGAAAATACCTGACCCGCCGCCTGCAGTAACCAGATGACGGGGGAGGTATAAAAACGATCAGAAAGTTAAGCGTCCTCGTAATTAATTAACACAGCAACATATTGACAGGTGTTTATCACTCTTTTTTCTGGCGAATATAGTAATCCACCGAGATCTGACCCGAGCCGTAAACCAGAATACCGGTAAGTAAAAGGAGAAGCATGAACGGTTCGGTCATGGTCCCTCCAAAATATACCTGGCGAATAGGTTCTGAAATCAGGGCAATCAGGATCACAGGAAACTGAACGGGAATCACCATTCGTGTGAGAAATCCGATCATCACTGCCACACCGCCCAGGATGTTGGCGAAAATAATCAGGTGGGCCAGTGTTCCGTAAGCCAGACCGTATCCTTTGAAAGTCTCAAACTGCGCACCGGTGACTTCCATAAGAGTCTCCATCTGGCTCAAAAAAGCGATCCCTTTTACAATAAGGATCATCCCAACTACAATACGTGCGAAATCGATAAACCAGTCTCTATGGACGGTGATTGCGCTTTCAGCTTTGCTCATTATTCTACCTCCATACGCTTCCGGCCGGGTTTCTGTAGAAACTTCACCCAGCTGTCTCAGCGCGAAATCATTTTTTCCGGCGTGTCATCGCCGCCAAAAGGGCGTCGATGAACGGGCTCTCCCATCGAGGGACTTCCCGTCTCCTTCGCTAAAGCTGCGGTTCCGGGCCCCTCCTTCGATGTATCGATCCCTCACGCGAAGGGCTTTTGCATGTCAGACTCAGTAAAGCGCATTTATTTTAGAGCCTGAAAAAACTAACGGTTTTTACGCTGGTCGTCCAGCTTCCATTCTGATTTATTAGACGAAGAAAATATGACATTTGTTGGTTTTATAAAATTTACAGAGTATTTGAAAAAGTAATTTAGATATATAGTTTGACAGGTGTGAGAATTTGCGAATAAGAATCAGCCATGGAACACCATATCAGTTGCCCCCTGAATGTTTATAGGAATGAACTACAATGAACATTCAAAAAAGTAATGAGATAATTGAAAGATTATGTCCAAAAAATGTTGTTGAAAATCAGGAATTAGCCGTTATTTTAGTTAGTAAGATTGTCAAGATATCTTTAGATACCCGTCTGGATGCCCGGGGGCGACTGTGTTCTGGTCCCGTCGATCCTCAGGTAAAAGGCAAAAAATAGGGCATACTGTATCGCCATACTAATTCCAGAATAGAGAAATTATTCAAAATCAGGAGTCATACGATGGATTCATCAACACGCGCTGAACTTGTAAGAGCTGGTAACAGGGCCTTCAATGAAGGGGATTATGCGAAAGCCCGGGAACTTTTTACAAATGCTGATTATAAGGATGGATTGATTCGTATTGGTGACTATTATATGTATGACCGAAGGTTACCTTTACTGGCTTTTGGATATTACAAACGAGCCGGTGCAAAAGATAAGGTTGCAGATCTGCATCGTCGTATGATTGGAGCTATTGGGCAGTTAATCGGTCAGGATAAATTAAAAGAGGATTCACTGAAGGAACTGGGACTCAAAACCTCCAATTTGAAAGCCGCTCCCGTTAACATGAAACCCGATGCTGATGGAATGATATCCGTCCCGGTCAGTCCGATTCTTCGAGATGCCGCATTAAAGATTCTTGCCGGTAAAAAATGACTGCGTCTATTCGCCTTATAAAATGACTGAGCGCAATCAAACGGGTAAAGCTAAGTCGCATACTTCCTCTCTACAAACAAGCCATGCTGAACTTCAAATAAGCAAATAGACTTTTATACAAATTCTGGAATTTGTATAAATTATTGTAAAAGTATTTTATCCGATTATTTGAATCTTTATGGAATTACACCAGGGATATAACAATTATGTACCAGTGGAAGTTTTATAATACCATTGATTGATACATCCGAGATATATTGAGGTCGCATATGCGTGTTTTAATAGTTGGTGCCGGGGCCATTGGAGCTCTTTACGGCAGAATGCTTCAAATTTCTGGCGCGGAGATTTATATTCTTTGCCGCAGTGGCTGCGACGAGATTGCTAAAAATGGAATTCGTATTGATAGTATCTGGGGAAATTCAACACTCACTGTTACAGACGCTTTTACTCTTGATGATATTCCTGACGTCGTCTTTAACCTGATTCTTATTTCTACAAAAGTGCTCCCTGAGAATGATGTTCCTGCGAACATAGAGCCTCTGGTTCATAGTAAGACATCCATTCTTCTTATACAGAACGGTTTGAACATTGAAAAACCATATCTTAAAAAATATCCTGATAATGAAATTTTAAGTGCTCTTGCATTTGTATGCTCCAACAGGATTGGAGTTTGCCACATTGAGCATCTCGATTACGGAAAACTTGTCATTGGACAACTTCAATCCTCTACTGTCTCTAGTTTTCGTGATGTTGCAGATATGTTTCAGAAAGCCGGAGTCCCGGTTGAAATTTCAGATAATATCCAGCGGGACCGCTGGATTAAGCTTGTCTGGAATGTTCCTTTTAACCCGCTCTCCGTTATTGGAGGAAGTGCGTCCACTCTCGATATTCTTGATTTAAAAGAATCCCGGGACCTGGCCAGAAATCTTATGGAAGAGATTATTGAGACTGCAAGGGCTGCCGGATATTATCTTGAACATGGACTTGTTCAGGAGATGATGAAGCGCACTGAGAATATGAAGCCTTATCGAACCAGTATGCTGCTTGACTATGAGGCAGGGCGCCCCATGGAGGTTGAAGCCATTGTTGGTGAACCTTATCGAGAGGCAGTTAAGCTGAATCAGGACGTTCCGCATCTGGAGAGTATTTATGCTCTTTTGCTTCTAATTAACAGGCAAAGGAAATCTGTTTGATATCCTTTTATTAATCGTATTTATATTTATTAATTGTAAACATATGAAAATGGCATTGAGTATATATGGATAATAGAGTCCTGAGTATACAGCTATATAGAGACGGTCCAATTTTTAATCCCGTATCTATATCTATCCGGTCCTGGTAAGAATACTTACTGAATTGTATTTGATTGAACTAATTGGTAAATGAATTAGTGTTTTTATAAATGTTTTCTTGATCGGAGCGGTGGATTGAATAAATTATCATCATAATATTGTTTCAATGAATGAAATAACGTTATGAAAAAGACGCATATTAAACAATTATGGAATTCTTTTTTATCTTCGGGGTATACGTTTTCTCCGTCCGAAC
>JBNKQE010000221.1:3215-8222 GCA_050295715.1 Leptospirales bacterium | reverse complement strand
TTTAAACACTCAATTTATACCCGCCCGATATTTTACTGTTCTGGTATTTTCGTTGCCACTGATAATTTCAGCCAGTATAAACTATTTAAATCTGTTTTACAGGCATGGCTGTTGGAAATCCCGGCTCTTGATTTGCATTTTTCAAATTTAATTTATAAAATTAATCAGCTTTTTAAATATTTAGTAAAAATTTTACTAAAAAGTGAAAAATATTTACGTGATATTACTTAATGTAATGTATATAGAAAAATAGTGTAAAAATTTCACGTCAATAGGGTATAAGCCCTATATAGTGGCTGCACTGATACGTAATGCGAATGAATAGGAAAACATCCGGGGAATCAAAAAATGAGTCTAAAACAAATGATTGTAATTGCTTTAGTCACGCTTATTCCTGCGAATTGTGGCAAATTTGAGTCTCAAGTCGGTGTTTTTTCACTTTTATTATTGAGCCAGCTTGATTCCTCAACGAGTAGTAGTGTGAATATATCCCATACAGGCGGAAACGGAATGCTTGCAGAGGGAGGAGCAACAGATACGTATACAATTTACCTTGGAAAAAAGCCTTCATCGGATATTACGATTCAGGCAACTCCCGATTCTCAAGTTTTAATAAATAGTTCTTCATCTCCCTTAGATCTTACTTTTACAGCATCAAACTGGAACATTCCCCGGACCGTTACGGTCACTGCTGTTGATGATACGATCCCTGAAGGAGATCATACGAGCGTAATCTCCCATGTTGTGACTTCCGGGGATGCTGCCTATTTGGCGCTTTCGTTAAATGATTTAATTTTTTCAATTACTGATAATGATTATAGCAGTGCAACAATAACGCAATCCGGTGGATCTACGAGTATTATTGAAGGAGTTGCATCGGCTTATGTTCCTGCAACAGATACCTACACGATAGTACTGGATACGGCGCCCACTTCCAATGTAACAATAACAATTACAGCGGATTCACAGGTCAGTGCCGATCAGAGCACTCTTGTATTTACTCCCTCAGACTGGAATATTCCGCAGACTGTGACTGTTTCTGCCGTTGATGACTCAATAGTGGAAGGGTATCATACGGCTACCATCACCCATTCTGTAACCAGTTCCGATCAATCTTTTGATGGTATCACTGTCGGCAATGTGACAGTTGCTGTTTACGATAATGATACCGATTCACTCGGGCGCAAACGCATTTTTGTAACAGATACAACGGTCCAGGGAGATTTTGGAGGAATAGCAGCCGCCGATGCAATCTGCAATTCAGATACAGCCATGCCCACCGGCGATACATATAAAGCAATGCTCTCCGATGGTGCTACCAGAGAAGCATCCCCGGCATTTAATTGGATTCTTGCAGCAAATACAGATTACTACCAGGCTGACGGAGCTACTTTAATTGGAATAACCAATGGAAGCGGGGTATTTGCATTCAATTTAAATAATGCTTTTTCAACCGGTGGGTCCTACTACTGGAGCGGTTTTACTACTACCTGGAGTTCATCCGCGAACTTATGCTATAATGGTGCTTCACCCTGGTCAAGTAATACATCTTCCAATGGTCGTCCTGGCGATAGTTCTTCTGTAGACAGCACGTCCATCCGAGTGGGGACAATTTCTTGTAGCAATAGTTACTCTCTACTTTGTGTGGCACAGTAAACAGTTGTAATTGCTTGATCGAACATGAATACATGAGTTGTTTTTGCTGAAACCCTGCGGGCTATACGGGAATATTCTGGTGGAGGAGAAGCAGTGTCTTCGGCAGAATACTGCCTGGATTATCGCGTGATTCACTTGCTCAAACAGATTTATTTTCCGGATTTATAACAGAATTCGCCCCAGTTCCAGGGCATTCATCCCGATCAACAGAAGCGTCTGAATGGATCTACTTAAAATATCCTTCTTTATAAATTCTGCCGGCAACGAGAGCGAAACGAGGACTCTCTTCCATTCATAAGCGATGTAACCATACAATACTCCGGATACACTTCCCATACTGAAAAGAAAAAGCCTCATTGTATGACTCGATAAATAACCGCTTCCCGTGAGGAAAAAGGGGAGCAGGGATACTATCAGTAAAAAGATTCTATATCTTTGCAGCTCTACTCCGCTTTTTTCCAGAGACTGGATCTCCGTTTCGCTCAGTATATTTTTTTTTGATGATTCCCCTGATCGAATGACAACGATGAGAAGGAGAGCCACAATGAGTGGTAAATAGTGAACCAGTGCCTGCATAATCCAGTCAATTGCTGCTCTGTTTTTCTGTCGATCAAACTGGCTTTTTTATTCAGATCTTTTTGCAAGAGGGATCGACCGTCCGAAGGAGGGGCCCAGCACCACTTTGTCCAGGTAAGCATATGTTTGCCAATAAAATGAAAGTGGTGCTGGGAAGTCCCTCGAAGGGAGAGCCTGGCCCGGTCTGTTTACTGCATGGATTTATCTATTCGATATGTATTTGTTTTTCAATACCTCACCGGGCTTGCCATTTCCATCCCTGGAAATATCTTTTACTCACGGGATTTCTGATGAAAGATCAGAGGAGTGCTTTTTTGTGAGTGAAATCATTCCCCAATTCGGAAAAACATTTTCAGTGAAGCTTGACTCTAAACGGTTTTTTTCTAATCTGGTTAAACAGTATGGCAAAAAATAGAAAACCCGCAGTTATCGTTCTCGAAAATGGAGACACTTTCTCCGGATACTCATTCGGCTATGAATCGGACGCAACAGGTGAAGTTTGTTTCAATACTTCCATGACCGGATACCAGGAAATCTTGACCGATCCTTCCTACAGCGGTCAAATCGTCACACTTACTTACCCAATGATCGGGAATTATGGTATAGCTAAAGAATACAGTCAGTCATCTCGCATTCACGCAGCCGGTCTGATTGTTAAAGAGTATGTAGGAATTCCCAGTAATTTTGCCTCGGAGATGACTCTCCAGGATTTTTTAATTCAACAGAAAGTTCCCGCCATTGAAAAAGTAGATACTCGAAAGCTGGTTTTGACTCTTCGCGAAAATGGCGCCATGCGAGGCGGTCTATTTGTCGGCCGCGAATACTCTTCTGACATGCTCGACCAGGTTCGCTCTATTCCGGTAATGCAGGGAATGGATCTTGCTTCGGGTGTTACAACAGAGAAGCCGTATACATTTGGCGACTCAGCCGGTAAAAAATTCAGAATCGGCGTATTTGACTACGGGGTTAAAACGAACATCTTGCGAAACCTTGAGAAAGCGGGGTTTGCCGTCGAGGTTCTGCCCGCTTCAACAGATTATGATACTGTAGCATCCATGAACTTTGATTGTTTCTTTTTATCCAACGGTCCGGGTGATCCGGAACCGCTTGACTATGCTGTTGCCACAATTCGCCGTCTTCTTGAGTCCGGCAAACCCATGTTCGGAATTTGCCTGGGGCATCAGCTTCTTGGACTTGCATCGGGCCGCGAAACATACAAATTGAAGTTCGGCCATCGTGGGGGCAATCAGCCTGTCAAAGATCTTCCCTCCGGTCGTGTGGAGATCACAGCGCAGAATCACGGATTTGCTGTTCGCGATTCTGATGATTCTGATATTGAAATTATGCAGATTAATCTGAACGATAAAACCGTGGAGGGTTTTCGCCATAAAAGTCTTCCCATTATAAGTGTTCAGTATCACCCGGAAGCGGCTCCCGGGCCCAATGATTCTTTACATATTTTTTCTGACTTCTATCGCATGGTAGAAGAGTTTTACCAGAAGAAAGCAGGTTAAGGAGAGGTTTTCTGTCCCATGTTTTCTGTCGGAAATGTTCCGGTAAAAGGACGCCTGATTCTTGCCCCCATGGCCGGTTTCTCTGACAGTCCCTATCGCGATCTGACACATGAAATGGGCTCTGCCATGTCCTACTCCGAATTTGTAAGCACAGATGGCATATCGCGCGGAAATCAAAAAAGTATTAAACTGTTTCGCTTTTTAGAATCAGAACGCCCGGTTGTTTTCCAGATATTTGGAAACGATGCAAAAACTATTGTTGAAGCGGCGAAGATTGTTCAGGATCTGGGACCCGATATAATTGATCTGAATATGGGCTGCTCTGTTCGAAAAGTGGCCATGAAAGGATCCGGTGCCGGACTGTTGCGAAATCCGCTGGAAGCGGGCCGCATAATGGAAGAACTTGCAAAAAACCTTTCTATACCGGTAACGGCTAAAATTCGACTGGGCTGGAGTAGTTCGCAGCGAAATTACCTGGAAGTGGCGCGCATTCTTGAACAGAGCGGGGCTTCCTTGATTGCTGTTCATGGCCGCACCAAGGACCAGGCATATACCGGAAAAGCTGACTGGAATGCTATAGGTGAGATAAAAGCTCGCGCAGGAATTCCTGTACTGGGTAACGGAGACATCACATCTGCCCGGGAGGCCGAACAGAGAATCAATGAGTTCAAAGTGGACGGAGTATTGATCGGTCGCGCTGCTATCGGGAATCCCTGGATTTTTTCAGGTGTTGAACGAGAAAACGTTCCTCTCCCGGAGGTGATTGCAGTTATGCGTCGTCATCTTCAAGCTATGGTTCGATTTTATGATCTTCCTTATGGTCTTACTCTATTTCGAAAACATGCAGTAAAATACCTGCGTCTTTTTGATGGGGCTGCCTCGTACAGGTCCCGCCTGGTAAGGACCGATTCTCTGGAAGAGTTTGAATCCATCCTGGATGAAATTCTTTCGTTGCAGGGAAGTCATGTATCTGTTACCATGCAGGAAGCAATATAATGATATTCGTAACTGCTCAGTTAATGAATCAATATTTTGGAAATCTATATAATAAAAGAAACAATTCAGCTATTCATAGGTGAATTGTTTCATCCAACAGTCTTTATAACATGAAGTTCTCTTATGGATGGAAATTGGAGTCTGCACATTACAAGGTCCATGGATGGACCTACTTCGGAGCAACCGGACAGGGATGTCCGCTTGCTCCGATAATGGAAGGGACTCCAATTTCTCAATCACATAATACGTGGTGAGTAGTTACTAT
>JBNKQE010000221.1:0-3205 GCA_050295715.1 Leptospirales bacterium | reverse complement strand
GACAGGGATGTCCGCTTGCTCCGATAATGGAAGGGACTCCAATTTCTCAATCACATAATACGTGGTGAGTAGTTACTGATATTCTATATAAAAGGGATTGTCCGGTTATAATCCATCATTCCTTGAAAAAGAAAGGAATGACTGAACAGGAAGGATCAATTATGAATTATAAACGTCTATTATCGATCAAGTCCACTGGCTTTACTAAAAAATTCGTCGGTTGGTATCGTTTACCACATGTGCTGCATGTTGCACTTATTACTGCACTCTTCCTTTTTTTTTCCGGTGTAATTCAATCCGCTGAACCTGATGGAGAAATTGTAAATAAGGTCGTATATATTGTTGGAGATGTTCCCATTACTCAGCTGGATGTGGACCAAATGATGGATCGTATCCGACGCAGTAAAGAGAATCCTCCGCGTGGTATGTCAATCAGGGGGTATGCGAAAGACAAACTTGTAACGCGTGCCATTGTGAACATGGAAGCCCGTAAAGAATCTATAATCGTTTCTGATGAACGCATAGACAATGAAATTGAACGTCGTATGGACTTTACAGGGATGAAGGATCGCGATAGATTTGAAAGAACTGTTGAGAAGCAGACCGGCCTCTCTTTTGAAGAGTGGGTTGATGATATGCGATTTGAATTGAAAAAAAGACAGATCATTCAGATAAAGGTTACTGTTCCCGTTCCTGAAAAATCAGAAGTGGTCGCTTTCTATAATAAAAATAAATCAAAAATCGGATTTGAAGTAAGTTATCGTGAAATTGTTCTCAAACCAAAGAGAGGCTCAATTAGCGACGAGAAGCGAATCTCCAACCTTTCCAGGGATTTGTGGAGGAACCTCTCGCGAAATCCTTCATCTTTCTCCACTGTTGCTCGTAATACTTCTGACAATGTCTCCATTTATAAAAGCGCCGGCGGTTTGCATCCGTATGAACCTTTACCTGAAATAGCCCGTGACAACCAGATTCTCGCAGGTGTGTTGTCACGCATGAAACCGGGACAGGTCTCAACAGTTTTCAGGGACAGAGCAAATCAATATTATATAATAAAAATGGAAGGTCTCCGTCCTGTCCCTCTGGAAAAAGTGGAGGGGATGATTCGTCAGCGTCTCTATTTTGAAAAAGAAGACAGCGCTTTTGAAGAGTGGATGAATCAGAAAAAGAAGGAGACTTCGATTATCGATGCCTGATATCACTGAGTTTGAAAGTGAAATAGGGGCAGTACTTATTTACGTCCCGGAAAATTTATCCGGCAGCGGTTCGTGTCGGGAGAGAATTGTCGCCTCCATGAAGGAACGTATGGCAAAATGTTTGCCCGGGCTACCGGCATACTCGAACTATGAAACGGAAGGCTGGACAACCATCCAGGGTACAGAAATCGAATGTCTCACGAAAATCTCCGAACTGGAAAAGACCGAGAAATTGACTGTGGCAAGTTTTTATGGCTTCGCACCCTTCCTTGACAGTCAGTCTATTGTTGAGATGTCTGAAATGCATTTCAAGTATTTTGCAGATTTTACGGTTGCCGAAAATATGCCCTATGGTTTTGCTCCCGATCTGATTCGTGTTTCACAGCTTTCCAGCATACCCCCATTAAAGCCCGGTCAAAATCTTCGTGAGGGAATTCTTGCAAAGTTAAATGAACTCGATGTGGAGATTTATTTTCGATTGCCTGATATTCGACAATGGAGATTGAACTTATCCGGACTGGATTCTCGTTCTGAAGTAATTGCCTGTAATATCCTTGGAGAAAATGCAGCACTTAATTATGAAGATATTGAAGAACTGATTCGCAACAAGCCGCAATTGATGCGTCCGGCTCCTTCCTGTATAGAACTGGAATTAACTACGGATTCTCCTGTGTATCCAATCTGGTTTTTACGAACGAAACCGGAAGTTGATAAACATATGTCATCTTCAGTATTCGGTCATATTCTTAAACATATTGAACAGGAGACGCTGCCCGGGGATTTCAGTGTGATTCTTGGCGGTCAGGGGGAGCCCCTGCAACATCCGGATATAAATGGGATTCTCGAAAAACTGCTTTTTTCACCTGCGGTAAAGGCTGTTTACCTGGAAACTTTTGGTGCAAAAATTGATGCAGAATTTATTGATTTTCTTTCTACGTTGAAGGGTATCAGGAAGCTTTCTATTATAATTCGACTGACAACTCTTGATTCAAAGAGATATTCCATGCTGTATGGCAAGGATATGCTCGGCGATGTTATGACTGCTGTTTCGTTGTTCGAAAAGAGTTTGCCGGATTTGCCCATCAGGGTCTATGCTGAGATGCTTCGCATCGTGGAAGTAGAAGATAAAATTGAAGAATTTTTCAATCGTTTTAAGGATTCACCGGTGACGCCACTTGCTCAGAAGTGGAATACGTATGCCGGAAGACTCCCCGAACGTCGTGTTTCTGATCTTACTCCCATGCAGCGGGATTTTTGCTGGCATCTGGCAAGAGATATTTATGTAAGATATGATGGAAGTGTTCCCATCTGTAAGCAGCTTCCTCTGAAAGAAGATAATGGGTTGAGTTTTTCAATTATCAATGATTCCATCAAAGAGATCTTCTCTCAGACCGAGCCCGATTTCGTGTTATCATTCCGGGGAGAGCATGAACAGGTCCGAGGGCCATGTTCGCACTGTGATGAATGGTATACTTTTAATGCCTGAAAAAAACATTTTTTACTTCACATTGTATATAAACCGGTAGGAATGAGATCATGACACAGAATCAGCAGGAGATACAGATCAATCCGCTTGTAATGGCTGTTATTTTTGAAGGGGGTCTGGGGGTAATTGCCGTTGTTGTCGGCTGGTTTTTGTCGATGCGGATATTGCAGAATATTTCCTGGGATCCGGTCATGTTACTGTACGGAGTCGCTGTAACATTTCCGCTTTCGCTTTTCTTCTTACTTGCCATTCGTTCAAAAATTTCGGGATTTGTCCGTATACGCAAGCTGCTGCAGCTTCATTTTATTCCAATATTCTCCACTCTATCTGTAATAGATATGGCACTTATGGCGATCCTGTCGGGAATAGGGGAGGAGCTCCTGTTTCGCGGACTTCTGCAGGGTATCGCTACCGAGTATCTGGGTTTCGTCGCCTCGATTATACTCACGAATATACTTTTTGGTATGGCTCACCTTGTGACTCCGCTTTACAGTATAAGTACATTCGTAATAGGATCATTACT
>JBNKQE010000220.1:0-8234 GCA_050295715.1 Leptospirales bacterium | reverse complement strand
GGCAACAATGCAAAAGACCTTTTATTCTTTTACTATCGATAAAAATGAATACACATTGAATGCAGAATTCTATCAAAAAGAGAGCGGCTGTTTTGATTTCATTCTGGATTCATATGCAAATGAAACCGGCTTTCTATACCGTGTCTCAGCGGCGCTATATGCCAACGGGTGGGATATAATAAATGCCAATGTAGTAACAGCTGATAATGGTAGAATAAAAGACCGTTTCAGTGTATGCTTTGGTGACCGAAGTGAACCGCCCGGGATAGAGCCTGTCAAAAAGGTAATAACGGACATGGAAAGTCTCCTTTTTGGTGGGATTTCCGTTATTGATTACTTTACAAAGCGAAAGATTCAGGTTGAATTGATACGTTCTGAAGAGGGTTTTGCTGATCTGGTGTATGAAAATGGCAGAGTCGTTATAGAAATCAATGCTCGAAAACAGAAATGGTCACTTCCTGCCATCTTTCAGGCATTCTACTTGATGGATGTAAACGTGAAAGAGGCGGAAATTGTTACTTATTCCGACGGAAAGATGGATAATCGTTATATTGTGGCGACGGAAGATTCCCGATACCACAATCCGGAATTTCGCAAGCGACTCAGAGAAGAGTTGCTTGCCGTACTTTAACCATTATTTACGATTTTGCAACACTGAAGTCACGTGACCTTGCGACTTCAGTGTTGTGTGAGCTATTTTTTTCCCAGTTCTTCACTTCGAAAAGCGGCGCCTGTAACGGCATCCATAACAAGTCCTGAAAATCCGCCATCCTCCAGTGCTTTCAATCCATAAATTGTTGTACCGGCCGGTGATGTGACCTGGTTTCTCAATAATCCGGGATGAGATCCTGTTTCAAGAAGCATTTTTGCAGCTCCAAGAACCGTGTGAGCAGCCAGTTCCAGTGCCTGATCATAGGG
Organism: Leptospirales bacterium; assembly: GCA_050295715.1. Classification (GTDB taxonomy): domain Bacteria; phylum Spirochaetota; class Leptospiria; order Leptospirales; family Leptonemataceae; genus JBNKQE01. Next base: position 7,316 of record JBNKQE010000220.1, on the reverse strand, counting down.
AAGTCCTCCCATTACACCACCTTCAGCCAGAGCCTGAATAAAACTAAATACAAAAGCAGGACCGGAACCTGACACTCCCGTTAAGGCATGCATCTTTTCTTCTTTATCAAGGGTCAGAGTATATCCCAGAGAAGAGAAAATATCTTTTGCAATTATGTTCATCTCTTCGGAATCTGCATAAATTCCAGACACACAGTACTGTACCTGTGCCGATATATTAGGCATGACCCGTGCAATCTGCACATTATTTGTACTGCTCAATAATGATTTCAGGGTGTCCAGAGTGATCCCGGCAGCAATACTTATATATTTTTTTTCTCCGGATAAATTACTCAGTGCCTCAGATAGGATCTGTGGTTTTACACAAATCAGGATAATTTCACACTCTTTATCCAGATGAGCTGCACTATCTACAAGTTGGATGTTTGCCGGCAGGCTGCTTTGACTTGCATTTGGATCAAAAGCTTTGAAATTTTGATCGGGATTATGACTGAGAAGGCCCCTGGCAATTGAGAGTCCCATCTTTCCAATGCCCAGAAATCCGATTTTCGCGTGATATTTCATTTCAGTCATGCACCCAACCTCCGCCAGCCAATAGATTATACAAAAGGATCTATCCTTTTAACTGTAAATAGGAGATGTAGTCTCCACTGTCAATTCTTTGGGTGTGAGTTACCGGCAGTATGTAGTAATAGACCCAGCACATGATTTTCTCTTTTGACTCCAGTAAGACAGGAGTCCTTTTTCGAATAAACATACTTTGAGCCGGGTTATCGGGAAAGTAGTCTTCGTATTGATCAATTACAGGAAGGGAATTCCAGGGTTCCAGGAGTCTGTATATCTCTCCTTTTACCTGATTCTCATCATTGAAATCCTCTTTTAATCCAGGATACTCGCCCAGGTCATAGATAACCCCCCGTGTTTGTCCTCTGCATAATTTAACGGCTGACTTCTCCAGGTATTGAGCCATTGGATGGTCGCTGTCAGACAGGAGCGTTCCATACACAAATAACTTATCTTCCATTCTTAATCCGGCTTTATCGATAGGGATGCAATCCTTTCATAGCGTTCCACTGCCAGTTCAAAGAGTCTGTCCAGCAGTTTTGGAGTCGGTTTACCGCTGATATCCCAGAGTTGGGGATACATGCTGATAGATGTGAAGCCGGGAAGTGTGTTAATCTCATTTACTATGATTTTACCGGATTCTGTGAGAAACATATCAACCCGGGACAGTCCTTCACATTCCAGAACCTGAAAGGTTTTTCGCGCTGTCTCCTGAAGTCGTGCCAGTTCTTCTTTCGATATTTTTGCAGGTGCGTCAAGTCCGGTAGTGGAGCTGTCCGAGTATTTCTCTTTATAGGAGTAAAACTCTGCGGATGGCAGAATTTCTCCGGCGACGGAGGTCTCTATGATCTCATTTCCAAGAACGGCAACTTCCAGTTCCCGTCCCACAATTGCCTGTTCCACAAGAACCTTCGTATCATATTTATACGCCTCGGTGACTGCATCTGGCAGGTCTTTCGCATCCGTGACCTTAACAACTCCCACGGAAGATCCCTGTCTCGATGGTTTAACAAACAAGGGGAGTCCAAACTTTTCAATTATTTCCGTATCGGATAGATTGGATTCTGATCCCCGTCGCAGGGTGATTCCGGGAGATGTATTTATGTTTTCATGGGCAAGAAGTCTTTTCACAACCTCTTTATCCATTCCAATCGACGACCCCTCATGATCGGGGCCAACATAAGGTATTCCCAGAATACCCAAAAGCCCCTGCATTGTTCCATCCTCACCAAAACTTCCGTGTAATACCGGAAAGATCACGTCAGGCGAAAGTCTTTTTTGTGAGGGAGTTATAAACTTCTCTTTATGATTCCCTGTTAATATTTGCAGGATCTCTCCGGATGTAACTGTATCTGCCAGTTGTTCGGGTGTGAGTTGATCTGCAGCAACACCCCCGTATTTCCAGAAACCATCTCTGTCAATACCAATCAGTTCCACCTGATGTTTTGCACGATCGATACCGTTAATCACGTTGGCTGCGGAACGGAGCGATACTTCGTGCTCCGAAGATCTGCCGCCGAATAATACAAATACTCTCATTGCTTCCATGGCTCCCGGATGTATGATGCTGCATGTTTGGTTGGAATTAACTTTCTCGACAACAATTTTACAGAGTGTGGGAAATTTTCCTGTTATTGAGAATACCCGCTCCTGCCGTAAACGGTTTCTTGAAGCCTGAGTATCCGATATACAGGAAATGTATTCTAATAAATGGCATTGTATTTTACAAAACCCTGTTCCATATCCCGTTAAATAACGAGTATTTAGAACACCGGGATCTCAATCAATCTCGTCGAGCTCGAGAAGCTCGTCACGATAAGCGCCATTCAATATTGGAAATCTGTACCAGGTACGTGGATCAAGATTTTCATCATCAAGATGAAATGAGGGAGCGTATCTCTCACGCTTCCATTGATTGCGGCTCCAGAGAGTAAAAAATCTTCGAATATATCTCTTGAGAGTATCAGAATCAAATTCTATCTCTTTTGATAGCGTGAGTATTCGGAGAATATCACCTGGAGATTTCCTGTCTCGAATAGCCAGTGTTTCAATGCGATCCAGCAGAGAATAGGGCATCAAGTCCTGTTCATCTTTTTGCGTTTGGGCGCCCGGACGCAATTCCGCTGTAGGTTGCTGCACATTAATGGAGTGCAGTGCATCCACGGGACCCATCTGCAAATCACCTTCTTTTTCCATGAACGCAAGCCACTGACGGATAAACTCTTTGGATACTCCCGCGATCGGTGCAAGTCCTCCCGATGTGTCACCGTCCATTGTACAGTACCCAACAGCGGCTTCACTGCGATTGCTCGTTGTAATCAGAAGGCTCCCCGTTGTGTTCGCAAAAAACCAGGCCATGGGTGACCTTGATCTTGCCTGGATATTCTGAAGACTCAAATCATCATTCTCCCAGGTGAGTTTTCTCTCAATAATCTTCTCGATACCCGCACTAAAACCTGCGACAATATCAGTTATGGAATATTCGTGGTGATCGGCTCCCGCATACTGTGCTATATCAAGGGCGGCTGATCTTGTAACCTCACTGGAATTATCTGTGCTCTGATAGATTGTATGGAGTATGGAACTACAGATTGCTTTTGTAACACTTTTCCATCTGGCAATTTCAGTTTCAGTCAGAATCCCTTCTTCATCGGGAGTGAAATCGTTGAAAAGATCATCAGAAATTCTTTCATCAAAAAGCCCCGAGATTCCGCCTCTCTTGAGAAACAGCCTGGGCCCAAGTTCGAGAACTCCCAGGGCGACCATTCGCTGGACAAGGAGGGTACATGTTGCCGAATCAGCGCCTCCAGACAGCGAAATAACAAAACCATGCGATGATGTTTTTCGCATATAATCAAATAGAGCAAGTGTGACAGCTTTCAAAAACTCTTCTTCTTTTCGCTCGGGGAGAGGGCGGCGAATTGGTCTGTTGCCTGCCTTCCTCTCAGGTTTGTGCTCTCCATCATTTGATCCATTCTCACCGGGAAGATGAAATCCGGCGCTACGGGATTGACGGGATTGAATTTTTATAATCTCGGTTCCAATATTGGGTCTATTACGAAGAGATTCCTGTTCTTTATAGGAGAAAAGACGGGCCCGCTGTACACGGTTCATCATAACATCGATTCCTACTTCGTTTATTTCCAGATCCTGAAAAGTGAATCGTTTTGATTCATAGAGAAGATTTCCATTGGACGCTATAATCGTTCCTCCATCGTAAATCAAGCGTCCCGCCTCATTCCCAAGAAGATTCACCATAGCAAAGACCGCGCAAAGTGATCTTGATGATTCGAGAACTATATTTCGACGAATCTCCTGTTTCCCCATCGCAAAATGCGAAGCCGATGGATTGAGAATGATATCTGCACCGTGTTTTAAATATTCAAGTGCCGGTCTCGACACAACCCAGGAGTCTTCGCATATTTCAAGACCGATCCGGGCGCCTTTGAATTCGAGCAGCAGGCTTCCAAAGGGTATGCGGTGTTCGTTATAGAATAACTCCGAGGGTTTTGTATCTCTATAAGGTAAAAACCAGCGGGGCTCATAATGAACGCCATCTCCTGCCAGGTTCTGTTTTGGAATGATTGCATGAATTCCACCATTATGAATGGCAGCGACTGCATTATAGATAAAGTCATCTTTTCGAACGGGGAGTCCGACAAAAATCAGAGCTCCCGGGAGAATGCTGGATGCCTCATGTGCAATTCGTTCCAGGGATCGAAAAGCTCTATCAGTCATATCGACTGACTGGAAAGCATCCTCGCACCCGTAACCGGTTATGCAAAGTTCGGGGAAGAGAACTATATCGGGAGATCCTGAGAAAGACTCTGCGGGAATCGACAGTTTTTTTAGAGCTGACAGAATACGAGATGCGTTTCCGGACCAATCAAGTGGGATCTGGTTCAGTGATGCTGTTGCCAGTCGAATGTTTTGCATAAGGGCCGCCCTTCGTTACAGGATGGCGTTTAATATGGAATCCAGCAACTCTTTTCCGTCCGTATCTCCGTTGATTGGATCAGAGGCTCTTTCCGGGTGCGGCATCATCCCCAGAATTTTTCCAGACTCGCTAAAAATACCCGCAATATCCTCCATTGAACCGTTGGGATTTTCAGAGTAGCTAAATGCGATTTGATCCCTGTCCTGAAGCTCTTTGATCCCGTCAGGAGTATTGCGATAATTTCCTTCACTGTGTGATACAGGTATGCTGTAAATACGATCGGAATCAAGACCTTTCAGTCTATTTGTTCTTGTTGTCAGACCAACATCTCTGGCTATATGTTTGAGACTTGTATTGCGAATCAATACACCGGGGAGGATGCCAGCCTCGCAAAGGATCTGAAATCCATTGCATATACCGAGGACCGGGCGTCCCTGATCCACATGCTCTTTTAAAGAGGTCATGGCCGGAGCAAATCTGGCAATGGCGCCCGCTCTCAAATAGTCACCATAAGAGAAGCCGCCGGGAACAACAAGAAGGTCGTATCTCTCTTCAATTTTGCTGTTATGCCAGAGGATATCGGCATCAGCATCGAAGAACCGGGCAAGGGTCTGTTCCATATCATGGTCACAGTTGGAACCGGGAAAAGTGATTATTCCTGCACGAAAGCGTGTCATGAAAGTTTCTCCAGATCGAAGCTGTAGGTTTCAATGACCGTATTGGCGAGAAGTGTTTCGCAGTAGGATGTAACTTTTTCAGACGCTTCCTTCTCACTTGAGGATTTGAGTTTTAATTGAATATATTTCCCGATTCTAACATCATCCACCTCATTGTTACCCATATGGTGGAGAGCTCCCGTCACAGCCTGTCCCTGGGGATCGAGCACCGACTCTTTCAATTGAATATAAATCTTAGCTAAATACATGGTCGACCTGCCTCAATATCCATGAAAAGAAACCGGTTGGATAGAATCAAAGATTATTTTGGCGGATTAATGAAATCTTGAGTCGTACTGGAGTCAACAGCTTCCGGAAAAAGAAAAGAGTTTCTGCATTCAGCATATCCATCCAGTTTTTCACTTTGAACCGTTCGGGAAGGAATTTATTATTAATGCAATTCGAAAGTTTATATCATACTTTTTCATGATTGTAACGTGGTAGGATTTATCCTTGACCCCCGGTCGAGAGTGGATGAAATACAAAAATGGAACTGGTAGCAGAGGGCATTTTTCTTATTGATACTGAATATATGCACCGCGGTATGGCGGCATCGTATATGATTGTGGACGGTGATACTTCACTGTTTGTCGAAACCAATACATCTTTGAATGTGCATCGACTTGTTGAAGCCCATCGCCAGAAGACACTGATTCCTGATAAGCTGGACTATGCTGTCATCACTCATGTTCATCTTGACCATGCCTCGGGAAGCGGGTATTTGTTGAAAAACTTTCCCGGTGCGAAGCTTATATGTCATCCCCGCGGCGCGAAGCATATGGTTGACCCGCAGATCCTTATAAAAAGTTCCGTTGAAGTATACGGTAAAAGTGTTTTCGATGAACTTTACGGAGAAATTCTTCCTGTTGAACCGGATCGAGTCAAAACGGTTGAAGACAATGAGGTAATGGAGTTTGGAAGTAGAACGCTTACTTTCTTCCACACAAGAGGTCATGCCAACCACCATATCTGCATTCTCGATTCGAAAACCGATGGAATCTTTACCGGTGATTCCTTTGGAATTGGATACCGGGATTTAAATATAAAAGGACAGTTTGTCATCTGGTCCGCCACCCCAACGCAGTTTGATCCGGACGAGTCGCGTAAAACAATTGATAGGATTGCCTCCTGCGGAGCAAAGCAGGCTTATCTGACACATTTTGGAGTCCTTGATGATCTTTCTGCGGCAGCCGGTGATTTGCACGAAGATATCGATGTTTACGAGGATCTGGTTGACCGGGGAGTAAGAGGCGATCTTGAGGGTGAAGCTCTGTATGATTTCTTCTTTCGTCGTATGCGAGATCATGTACTGGATCGATACGAGAGAATCAACAAGATCCCCATGCCGGAAAATCACTGGAACTACATCTCGATTGACGTTGACTTAAACAGTAAAGGGCTTGTCTACCTGAGTATGAAACGCCGTTCCATGCAGTAAATCGATGAGAGTATTCAGGCCTTTTCGTTTGCTGGATCTGTAAAAAAAATGGAAATCACGTCTGGCTTCAAATCCCGGGATTTTAAGTGCCTTCAACTTTGTCGATTGAAGACAGAGGCGTGAGACAAAGCCTATTCCGAGTCCCGCCTCCACACTTCGTAGAATCGACTCAAGACTGCGCAGTTCCATTGCGGTTGTATATGTAAATCCGGAAAAATTTTTATGAATTACCTTCTCCATAGCCTGGTAAATGGAGGAGTTTTTATGAAAACTAACAAACTCATATCCGGCAAGATCTTCCATGGATAGGTTTCTTTTTTTTGCTAGAGGATGAGTTTCGCTGACAACAGGAATCAGTGTATCGGTAAAAAATGGCCTGGAAACAAGATCAGCACCGGGGATATCACCCGGTATGATTCCAAGGTCCACCTCACCATGCAGCAGGGCATCCGTCGTCTGCAGAGAGTCACCTTCGTAGATACGAAAGCGAAGATCGGGATTGTTATTTCGAATCGCATGAAGAGTTCCCGGAAGGACAAAAGCGGCCACCGTTCCTCCCGTTGAGATGGAATACTCTCCGCGCAGGCTGTCGTCCGACTCATTCAAAGACTCAAGAGCCGCCTTCATTTGATCCATCAGCGGTGACGCGTATTCCAGGAAG
>JBNKQE010000219.1:0-8257 GCA_050295715.1 Leptospirales bacterium | reverse complement strand
TATTGCGTTGCACAAAGTTGGAAAATTCATCGGCACCGATAATAGCTGTTGTGGGAATTCTGATTTGAAGTTCTGGAATTATTTTTTCGAAAATAATAATGAAAAACTGCCTCCAGTTCATACTCATACATTCCCGGTCTGACGCTTTTCATCGCTTCCAGATGTGCTTCTGCCGATACATTCGCAGAAAACCGTAGTCGTTCAATCTCTTCCGGCGATTTTATAATGCGCATTTCGTGAAGAATTTCACCGGGATGAATTATTCTGGACGGGCCGGTTTCACCAGCACGTGAACGACGCAGTAACTGGTTTGTAATATTAATTAACTTGTTATCGCGACGTGTATTCATTCCCATCGCATAATAGAGGTTTCTTTTTCCCTTCAGAAAATCAGGAACCTTTTCATCAAATTCATTTACTGGATATGCTTCATCACATCCGAGAGTTTGAGAAGCCTTTTCAACTCCAAGCCTGTATCCATTCCAGATTTCCATTTCGGGGTTTGATGGTCTAAGAAAAATGACACTGCGATTTTGATCCATAACAAGGATTGCATTCTCCTCGTCAAAACCCGTGAGATAATGGAAATCCGAATCCTGTCTGAATGGATATTCAACGTCGGAATTACGGCGAACAGATTTTGATCCCGGAATAATTGCCACAGAATTATCATCCATCTGCTCGGTAAACTGTCTGCGTCGTTTTATATACTGATCTATCATTTTATGCGGTCCGATTTGTTTGTGTTATAATACGAGTTAAGTGTCTTATGTGCTGAATTGTGAATTATTGCGAAACATATGCTGTGCTACTTCCTTCACTCTGCAATTGATTCAATAAATTAGAAAATGAGTCATAGATTCGATGACTTCCTGTAATTAATATACTCTGTATATCCCGATGTTTTTCAAGATACGATTGAATGTAGTTGTACAGCAAATCCAGGTTTACGGTGGGAAAATTTTCCGATGCGTTATTCAGGAAATCCGAGACAATAATGGAGGTATGCAATACTCCCATATCCATACATGTCTTTATCATTTCTACCGGGTTCCTGTCGGGAAGAGTTCCTGTAAAAACCATTGTTTTTCGTATATCTATCCCAGTATTTTTTGTTAATGAGAGGAGTGCTTTTTTTATCGCCGCAATATTATGTGCAGAATCAAAACAGATCGTTAGATCACGCTTGTTGTTCAGTCGGACTGTATGTGTCTCAAGTCTGCCGGGCAAAACCGGAAGATTTACATGATCTGTGTCGATTGTGTTAAAAAGTGACTTTATTACAAATTTCGAAAATGCAAAAGCTTCTTTATTATAGCCGTTTTCTGATTTGTTGTCATGGAAATGTATCTTTATCTCAGGACTCCTGCTGCGCGCTATATCTATAATGTTGTCCCTGTCCAATCCCGAATCATCCCAGATAAACAGGTGTTCGGTTCGTTCATCAATTATTCCTAATTTTTCTTTAGAAATTGACTGTAAGTCATTCCCCAGAAGTTCCGTATGTTCCAGTGCAATGGAGGTCAGGATAACGGCATGTGGTCGTACCATTCCTGTTGCATCAAGTCTTCCTCCAAGACCTGCTTCATATACTTCAATATCCACTTTTCGTTGTTTAAATATATACATGGAAAGGACTGTCAAATACTCAAAATAGCTCAGATCCTTACAGCAGTCGGAATATGAGTCCAGGTCATTCATCGCAGCTGTCAACTGTAACGGATGAAGCGGCTCCAATCCTATGCGAATGCGTTCCGTAACATATTTTAAATGCGGCGAAGTATAAAGACCGGTAGTCTTTTCCGGAAAGATTGCTGTCAGAATATGAGCCAGTTGAAACGCAACGGTTCCTTTCCCATTGGAGCCGACGATTGAAAACCGCAGTGCGCCGGAATTGAATTTTTCATTTTGACCCAGATCATGCAGTGATTGCCTGGATCTTATAAAATGATCCAGATTGAACTTTCTGGAACGTTCAGGATTAATACGATAAGATAGTCTTTCGTTTATTTCATTGAGTTCTAATAGAAATTGTTTATTTTTCATCTTCTTTTTCGCAGGGAAGACAATAATTCCCTCTCCATTAGACTTTCTGGTGCTTTTAAACCCGTAAAAAGTTCAAACTGAATTATCGCCTGAAACAAAAGCATAAGATAACCTTTGATTGTTTTTGCTCCCACCAGTTCCGCTTTTTTAAGCAGCGGAGTTCTGGCAGGATTATAAACGATATCGAAAACAGTGTGCTCTTTCTGTATAAAAGAGTCAGGGACAGGTAAGTCCTGCGGTTTTCCTTTCATACCAAGAGGAGTTGTGTGAATGATTATATCGACTTCTTCCGGATCAATATTCTCGACCGCTTCACTTCGAATAACTGTAGTTGGTTTTGGATTTGTATTTTGTAATGAATCGGCAAAGGCCTTTCGTTTTGATGCACTTCGTCCCGTTATTATAAGGCTTGCCGGTTTCTCATCAAGAAGCAATGAATGAGCAATAGCCATGGCAGATCCTCCATAGCCTATAAGAAGTATGCGGCTTCCTTTTATTCCCGGATGAGCGGTCTTCAGGGCACGAACGGCTCCTGGGCCATCTGTATTGTAGGCGCTCAATGTTCCGTCCTGCTCACGAATAAGAGTATTGGCAGCGCCACATCTTTCGGTTAGCGGATCGGATCTGTCGGCAATTTTTGCAGCCCATGTTTTATGAGGAATTGTAACCGACAATCCCTGGATATTGAGTGCTGAAATGGCTTTTCCCAGGCCAGTATTTGCCTTCTCCACTGGAAATGGAACATAGACAGCATCTATTTTCTGGCTTCTGAAGGCAGCATTGTGAAGCAGGGGGCTCAAGGAGTGACCCAGAGGATTTCCTATAATTCCAAATACTCTGGTATTTCCGCCAATCAGTTCACTCATTAGATTCCCCCGTAATAAGATAATTTGAGCAGATCCTTTTTATGATGGATCTATGTACATGATTTAAAGGTTTTTTTTCCCGCAAAACAAAAAATTTCTTCGATTTAGAAGCCCATATAGGAAAAGGGGTAATATAATTTAGAGGAGAAGTCCTGAAAGGTCTTTTCCTGGAGATGGATTCGATGCAATTATCAAGTATATTCCCCAATGTTCTATCAGACATGCTTGTCTATTTTCTGGCAGGGCTGATAGCCGCCTATTATTACTATGAGCACAGGAAAAGATCTCTATTAGGTGGATTTTGGGGTGGAGCTGTAATTGGTTGGGTGGGAGCCGTTTTAATCTCCATGCTGGCCGGGCTCGAGGCCTGGTTTATCCGACTTGTTACATGGCTAATGCAGCCGAAATTCGGAGAAACACTACTTTTCAGGGTAAATATGATCACTGCCATAATTGGAGCCTTTGTTTTCGTCTATATACTGAATCGAATCAACCATGATCGTGAGAGAAAATAGGCTTTCCATTCGAAACTGAATTTTTTTTACTTCTGTTATAATCATTTTTCAAATTTTCCCGATCCTATTATAGTAGGAGAGGAATATTTATGCCCGCACCGCCAATAATGGACCTTGGTTCAGGAATGAACACCCAGAAAGTAATTCAGCAGTTACTGGACCTGGAGAAGGTGCCCATCCAGCGTCTCGAGGCGGAAAATGGTAAAAGCAAGGTTTACATTGAAGCCTGGCAGGCAGCCAAAAAAAGAACAATTGTTCTTCAGGAAAAAAGTAGAACTCTCTACTCTTTTGCCGGTCCCTTTGCACGAAAAAAAGTAAGTTCCAGTGATCCCGGGGCAATAACCGGTGAAGCCGCTGCCAGTGTAAAAGATACAACCCAGCAAATAGAGGTCATCTCCCTTGCAACAAAACATCAGATTCACAGCGATCGTATTGATACACATAAAGAGCTTCCTCCTGCTAAATTCAAGGTAATGGTCGATGAAAAAGAGGTTACTATATCATTTTCCGGCGGTGATCTGAGCGACCTGACAGAGACTCTACGAAAAAAAGGGAGTGGTATATTTGATGTCTATAATATCCGGGTTGATCCTGGTCACTCTTTACTCGGGATGAAATCTTCGTTAACCGGGAAAAGAGGACGTTTGCGTTTTGAAGATCCGGACGGATTTTTGAAATCAATCGGGCTTACCGGAATCGGTGAGTCTACACCTCGCGATAAAGAAGAATTACTGTTTCATAAAGAAATTATAAAAGTAAATAAAACTGATTCAAATGCATCTCCTTTTACTATATCCGGCGGTAAAAAAGAGATAGAAATTGAACGATCTACAAATGTCGTATACGGACGATCGTTCCCCGCAGGTACATCTTTCACACTCCAGGTAGAGAATGAACAGGTCAAAGAGGGTGATTCAAAAGCGAAAGAAGGCAGTGCAAAATCATCTGCTGTACCCGTCTCCGGTGATGCATCCTCTTCCGGTTATGTGACGAAAAGGGAATCCGTTCGGACCGGTCCTGAAATTAAAGTTCAAATCGAGGACGTAGAACTCAAAGGATATCAGATAGAAAGGAGCCGCGAAAAGAAGATTCCGCTGCCAGGTGAAGAAAATGGCGCATCAAATAATAGTGAGAATTCTCCGGCAGGAACTTCCGATCAGCCCGCTGCGGTAAAGGGTAGTGCTTTTGGAATTGTCTGGAAGGAAAATGGAGAACGAGTTGAAAAGCGAATTCCCCTCAAAGGTGGTGAAAACCAGGTCGATGCCCATAGTGTTACATCCGGTAAGGAGATCAGTGAAATATATTTTGTAACTGACTCCGGTAATAAGACAAAGATAAGCTCTTTTTTTGCGGAAATTCCGGAAGACGACAGCAACGGTCTGCATGCAAAGAATGTAACGGAAAAGGCTGCAGATGCTAAAATCAAAATTAATGGTGTTGAGATTACAAGACCCGATAACAACGGAATTAAGGATTTAATAGATGGAGTCAGTCTCAATCTGCACAGAGTAACAGATGGTAATGTTGATGTAATTATTGAGGCAGATAAAGAATCTATCGTTACAGCTGTTGAAGAGTGGGTAGCGGCTTATAATGATATCCTTCGCTTTCTGAAGGAGAACTCAAAAACTGCCTCTGAAGATGACTTCAGGCAAAATCGTCCGGCCAATGATAAGGATTCAATCGGTGAGGGCCTGGATACAATGGATACCATCAAGGGTATTTTCTCTACCGACTCCACCGTAAGACGCCTGGTCAATCAACTTCGATTGATGGTCGGCAGCTCTTATCCCTCAAATACCGATCCTTCTTACCGAATCCTGGATGATATCGGGATTCATACAGGAAAACCCGGAGAAAACTGGGAAGATATCAAAAATGGCTACCTGAAAGTTGATAAAGATAAGCTTACTGATGCACTCTCAACATCTCCGGAATCGGTTAAAGAGCTCTTTGTATCAGATCGAAATCAGGATCTATTACCCGATAACGGTGTGGCATACAGTATGGCCGAGGGACTCAAGCCTTACACAAGAAACTCCGGCGGCTTGATTACTGCAAGAATTGATCTTCTAAAAACGAAAATATCCGATAATAAGAAGCAAATGGATAGAATGCAGCTGAGCCTTAAAACTAAAGAGGAGAAGCTTCGCATGAAATTCGGGGCGATGGAACAGGCTGTTCATGAGTCCAAATCCGTTGGAAAGTATCTCAAGAATAATTTGAAAGGTGCAGAATAATCTGACCGAAACAGAGAGACTTTCAGTAACCAGAAATCGAGGTATTGGGAATGCAAATTTATATTAATGATCAAATGTTAGATGCTGAACTTTCCGGAGAGAAGAATGTCTCTGAGGTCTACGAGCAAGTCAATAAATGGAGTTCGGAACATAAGAAGTTCATTCTGGAACTGAAGGTTAACAAAGAAGAGGTCTCCCTGGGGAACCTTGACTCGATTCCGGTGGATAATGTGGAACGACTTGACTTTTATGTCGGCGATGAAATGGAAATCGTCCTGACCACAGTAGATGAACTGGATCAGTATATCGACAAAGCCGGGTCAGCTCTGTTTGAAATGGAGCAGGTTACTGACAAAGATGTGTTGGATCTTAAAGAGGGTGTTCACTGGATCCGTCAGATTATGAGCTCTCTTTCATCCATTCTTCATATGGATCTGAATGCTCTGAATCCTGAGTTTGCCATAAAGGGCGGTGAGGATTCACAGAGTGTCGAAGAAATTCTTATTCATTTAGAGACGATTGTTGAAGATTTTAATTCTGAAAACATTAAAGGGCAAATTGAGAAATTTCTCCAGTATCTGCGAAAGTTAAAGCATTTCGTGATGAAACTGCAGATGCAGCTTAAAGCGATGCATGCTGATACTGCCGAATTGCTGGATATAATCAAAGAATTTGAGTCTGAGATTGAAAATGTATGCAATGAGGCCATCGAAATTAATTCAGGATTTAATGCGGGGAAGGACCGGGAAGCTCTGGATAACCTGGACCGCTATTTAGAAAAAATTAATGTATATATTTCAGCACTCTATGCTCTGGATTATAAGAGTAACCTTGAATCGGAAAGAAGTATTATGCACCATGAGAAGAATGGCGAACCGTTTCATATTCATGTCTCCGCACTTACCGAACTACTGCATGATCTCTCATCTGCCCTGGAGGAGAATGATATAGTAGCAGCCGGCGATATCCTGGAATATGAATTAACGGAAAAACTTCAACTTCTGATTCCCTATCTGTCCGGAATTCGTCATTTAATGGTTGCGGGAAAACAAGGGTAAATGTCAGACTCGTTTTGTGTCTTCCGTTAGACTGACAAAGTTACTCCGGTTTTTCTTTGAGACAGGTCTCGATGTAATTCCTGTCGTAGATGAAAGAACAGTTCCCGATAGTATAATTGGTTTTCTTTCAAGAAAACTGCTGGATCGGGAACTGGCTGATCTGGAGTCTACCAGGATTGATTTACACAGAATTCCCGAACGACTTATAATTCTTGAATTTGGTGATGAGTCACTTCACCTGCTTGAATCCGCTCCTCGTATTCCTGTCTTGAATCTACTCGGTGAACATGTGGCAAACTGGAACCAGAGTGATTTGTATCGTGCCATAGGATATGCTAAGGATCTAAAAGCCGAACAGAGAGAGGCTGAGTCAGAAGATTCCCAAAAAACGAGCCTGGAAGCTGCAGGCGAAAGCAAAGAAGACTCGCCCACCTGGCTTGCTCGCACAATTCTTTCCGGATTTCCATTCCCGGTCTACTGTTGTGACATAGAAGGGAACTCACTGTTTTATAACCGGGACTTTGAGAGGCGAATTCTCCATTCGAAGATGTTAGAAAATCGAATTCGTGTGGCAGAAAAATATTTTATAGAAATAACAAGAGATCTGCAGGCTCGCTCACTCTCACAGGATCAACCGGGCTCTCTGGAGACGCTTCGAACAATAATTCCCGAACTTGATATAATTCTGGAAATAGAAACATTATACTCGGAAGGGCAAGCCATTGGATATCTATTTTTATTCAAAGAGAGTCTACTCCAGCGAATTTCAAAGGAAGTAGAGGGATATCTTGACTCCGGTCTTCCATTGCAGGATCTCCTGGATGAGATGGAGAGCCGTATTATTTATCACTATCTTGAGCGAAAAGGACACAATGTTTCTCATACTGCTCAAGCTCTGGGATTACGGCGAACTACACTGCAAAACCGGATGAGGCGATTGCACATAGATGAGAAGTTTGATTTAAGAGTCGATGGACCAATACGGAGAAATAGAAGAACCAGAGCTGAACTGGAAGCAATCAGTGATGAAGATCAGCAGGAAGACTCTGCAGAGAATAATCGGGGCCGTTTCCATGAAGTCAGTATGAAAAACACCAAAAAGAGAACCGGTCAAAAAAAAGGTGATCCAAATTACAAAACAACCAGTCAAAGAAAACCAAAAAGCAGCAAGAAATCACCTGTTAAGAAAAAAGAGGCATCAACAATAAAAAAGAGTGCTGCTATAAAGAAAAAAACGACAAAAAAAACAAGAAATAATTGATGAATTACCATCAGAACTCTTCCAGATTCCTATTTTTTATTAACTTTTGCAATAATTTTTACAGGCCTGGATACCGTAATATAATAGTGGTGTGTCTTCAAAATAAAGCATACAGATTAGTTTCAAGCATCTGAAATTGCATCTTACGATAAGTATATAGGCACTGGAGTTAATTCAAAGTTTATTGGATAATGTAATAAAGAACAATAATATAAGAAACTATAAAACAATCAGGTTAGTCGTTATAATATTATTTGCTCTATACAAGGAC
>JBNKQE010000218.1:0-8262 GCA_050295715.1 Leptospirales bacterium | reverse complement strand
CCTGACTAAAACAAGAACAGTTTTTTACATTAAGTATTACGTACCAACAAATCAGAAATAATGCCTGAAACATTATTCATTAAAGAAAGTTAACATTTTTTTTGCACAAAAACAAAGACTTTCCTGGGAATTGGATTTGACCTGAAAAGGGGGGAAGGTTACGCCAGTGAGACGGGGTAAAAATTGCCTGATAATGGGACATAACATGAAATTGACTTTTCAAAAGGAAATTTCCCGGCCCCCTTTTAATTCTTTTTCATTCAAAGAATTAAAAACTGAGATGAATCAGAAAAAAAACAGTACCCCTTTCACTTTAAAGGTGACATAAAAAGGGCCTGTTCAAGACTCATCTCCCCGATAAAATCGGCAGGTATTGAGCAGAAATTTTTAATCAATATAGTTTAATTAGCAATCAGAGGATAGTCATGAGGATCAACAGGTTCTATACATCAAAATCGGAAACTGGCATCGAACAGAACAGTGAGCTCCCTGCATACGAACGAAGTGATGTCTGGGAAAAATTTAACTGGGTTACAAGAAGTTCACGTATAGCCCAGCCGGATGGAACAGTTATATTTGAAGCCCGGAATGTTGAAGTCCCTGATTTCTGGTCCCAGGTTGCTGTTGATATTATCGCTCAAAAATACTTTAGAAAAGCTGGTGTCCCCCGCTTTACGAAACCCTTCCACGAAGAAGGAATTCCTGTATGGCTGCAGCGTCAGATACCCGACACAGAAGAGCTTGCGAAGATCCCTGAATCAGAACGATTCGGCGCTGAAACTTCAGCACGACAGGTCTTCCATAGACTGGCAGGAACATGGACTTACTGGGGCTACAAGCACAACTACTTTGCGTCCGATGAAGATGCTAGAACCTTTTACGAAGAACTCTGTTTCATGCTCTCCAGACAGATTGCAGCACCCAACTCTCCCCAGTGGTTCAACACGGGAATTCATTGGGCATACGGAATTGACGGGAATGGACAGGGACACTTTTTCGTTGATCCTGTCACAGGAGTGCTCAATCAATCAAACTCAGCATACGAGCACCCACAACCGCATGCATGTTTTATTCAGGCAATTGACGATGATCTGGTTAATGAAGGTGGCATCATGGATCTCTGGGTTCGTGAAGCAAGACTGTTTAAATACGGATCCGGCACAGGAACCAACTTCTCCAACCTCAGAGCAGAAGGAGAACCCCTCTCCGGAGGCGGTAAGAGCTCCGGCCTGATGAGCTTCCTGAAGATCGGCGACAGAGCGGCAGGTGCTATCAAGTCCGGTGGGACAACAAGAAGAGCTGCCAAAATGGTAACTCTGGACATGGACCATCCGGACATTGAAGAGTTTATAAGCTGGAAGCAGTCGGAAGAACAAAAGGTAGTCGCGCTTGTTGCAGGCTCCCGCATAGCGAACAAGAAGCTTAACGCAATAATTAATGCTATTCATGCTCACGAAAGCGAAGAGACTCGCTTTGATAAACTTAAGAATCCGGAACTAAAAAAAGCCATTCTGGATGCAAAACGACATGAAATTCCAGAGAATTATATTGCCCGGGTAATTGAACTGGCCAGACAGGGTTTTACGGGTATAGAATTTGAAGAGCTGACTACGGACTGGCAGTCTCGTGCATACCAGACAGTATCAGGACAAAACTCAAACAACTCCATTCGTGTAACTAACGAATTCATGAAATCCGTTGAGCAAAACGGAGACTGGTCATTATACTGGAGAACGGAAAAAGAGAGAGCGGCAATAGAGAAGCGGGCTCCCCGCTCCATTAAAACTCTTCCTGCAGGTGAGTTATGGAACCAGCTGGGATATGCTGCCTGGGATAGCGCTGACCCTGGAGTCCAGTTCGATACAACTATAAATGAGTGGCATACCTGTCCTCAAAGCGGCCGAATCAATGCTTCCAATCCGTGTTCCGAATATATGTTTCTGGACAATACTGCATGCAACCTGGCCTCCATCAACCTTGTCCGTTTTCTAAACGAAGAGACCGGTGAGTTTGATGATCTGGCTTTCCGTCACTCCAGCCGCATATGGACTATTGTACTCGAAGTATCTGTAACAATGGCACAGTTTCCTTCAAAAGAAATTGCTGAGCTGTCTTACAAATACAGAACCCTCGGTCTGGGGTATGCAAACCTTGGCTCACTCCTAATGAGAATGGGACACTCCTATGACTCAGATACAGGACGAGCTATCGCTGCTGCCATTACATCTATGATGCATATGAATGCGTATGCTACAAGCGCCGAAATGGCGGCTGAACTGGGAACATTCCCTGGTTACGCCCCCAATGCGGGAGATATGCTCAGAGTCATCCGTAACCACAGAAGAGCCGCATTCAATGCACCGGCAAATGAATATGAGGGACTCACTCTCACTCCTGTTGGTATAGATGAGTCTGTATGTCCTCCGTATCTGCTCAAAGGAGCCCGTGAAGAGTCTGATCGCGCACTCCATCTGGGAGAGAAGCATGGATATCGCAATGCCCAGGTTACCGCACTTGCACCTACGGGAACGATCGGTCTTGTTATGGATTGCGATACAACTGGCGTGGAACCGGATTTTGCCCTTATAAAATTCAAGAAACTGGCCGGCGGCGGGTATTTTAAGATCATCAACCAGGCCGTTCCTGCAGCTCTAAAAGTGCTGGGATACAGCGAGCAAAATATCACAGATATTATTAATTTTGCAACAGGCCACAATACGCTTAAAGGCGCGCCTCATATCAATCACGATAGCCTTAAAGAGAAGGGTTTTACTCCCGAAGTAATTGATCGTATTGAATCAACCCTTAATACTGCATTTGATTTATCTTTCGCTTT
The DNA here is from genome assembly GCA_050295715.1 of Leptospirales bacterium. Taxonomy (GTDB): domain Bacteria; phylum Spirochaetota; class Leptospiria; order Leptospirales; family Leptonemataceae; genus JBNKQE01. The sequence continues at coordinate 5,426 of JBNKQE010000218.1, read as the reverse complement.
CAGTACATACAATCTGGGAGAACAGTTCGTTGAAAAGACCCTGGGTTTCGGTGAAGAGGCGAAGGATTACAATTTTCAACTTCTTGAAAGACTTGGATTTACAAAATCTCAGATAACAGAAGCCAGTGATTATGTATGTGGACGTATGACTACAGAGAAGGCTCCCCATCTTAAAGAGGAACACTACCCTGTTTTTGATTGTGCCAACCGTTCCGGAAAATACGGAACACGCGCGTTGTCGGTAGATGCTCATATCAACATGATGGCAGCGACACAGCCCTTTATCTCCGGAGCTATTTCCAAAACGATTAACATGCCTCAGGAAGCAACGGTTGAAGAAGTTAAAAATGCTTATCATCAATCCTGGAAGTTAATGCTGAAGGCTATCGCACTATACAGAGATGGATCAAAACTTTCACAACCTCTCAGCATTGGTCTTGATGAACTGGAGGATGATGAATCCGGTGAACATACAAAAGAAGCCATTAAAGAACGTGTTGTTGAAAAGATTGTGGAGAAGGTCGTTTACAAACACCTTTCCAAACGACGTAAACTGCCGGATCGTCGTGCAGGATACACCCAGAAGGCAGCTGTGGGTGGACATAAAATTTATCTGCGAACCGGTGAATACGAAGACGGTCAGCTTGGAGAAATGTTTCTTGATATGCACAAAGAAGGAGCCGCCTTCCGCTCACTTATGAACTCCTTTGCCATTGCGATTTCTCTGGGACTTCAGTATGGCGTTCCTCTCGAAGAGTTTGTTGATGCATTTGTATTTACAAGATTTGAACCAAATGGAATCGTTCAGGGTAATTCACGAATCAAGATGTCAACATCTATTATTGACTATGTCTTCCGCGAACTTGCCGTTACATACCTTGGCCGTTATGACCTGGCTCATGTGGACGAAGATGATCTAAGAGCTGATGCCGTGAACAAGGATCAGCCGGATTCATCTGATGATGCAGGGAATAACGCATCCGGAGGATCAAACAAAACATCGGATGGATTAAAATCCTCCGGCCCATCTACTTCAAAAAAGGGAAACCAGGAGAGTGAGAGCGGAACAGCCTCGGAAACCCTCTCCTGGATGCCTGAAATGGCAAGCAATGCGGTATCAACTCCTGCCGGAAACACTTCAGTGAAAGCGGCTACAAGCTCATCCAGCGGACTGAAACCCATAAGTCTGCCTGAAGACAACAGGGCTCTTGCGAAACTGAAGGGATACGAAGGAGATCCCTGCCCTGAATGCGGACAGTTTACGATGGTTAGAAATGGTTCGTGTTTGAAATGTAACTCCTGTGGAGCTACAACAGGTTGCAGCTAATAGTATAGAACAAATGCACATTGTATCTGACCCTGTATCGGTCAAGATTCAATGTGCGCTGACACATCACTGGATTAACAACTCCGTCCGTGGTTATAAAGGAAGCAGCTTGAATGAGCTGCTTTCTTTATATACTCACCCTGATATACTCACCCTGCCTTCAAGCAATACCCCCCCGGCGTATCCATAATGATTCCTTGATCATAAATTATCGCTCTTTCACCTTGATCCGACTATTGATACATGAATTCCACACTACATGGTCAATGTTACGAAAAATGTATAGCAAAACCAGGCGAGAGTAAAACGTTAACTGTATATTATCTATCGCATTTTATGATTGACATGGCAATTGTCCTCAGTACATAGTTACCCATCAAATTTTTGAGTTTCTACTAAAATTGAGATCAGCCAAAAACAAATTTATAGCTCTACTGACATTGCTTCTTTTAAGCTACAATGTACTGCTGATCAACGGTGGAAGAGGCCCCTTTACCCTCTACGAATCCTACTGGGCCTGTCATTGCGATGATAATAAAGAAGTCTCCGTAAATGATGGGGATTTACTCACACCTCAAATTATTACAGGATCGGCCAGACAGGCAGGCCCTTCTTTAAACGATGACATTTGTGTTGCACCCAGAACAACAAACGGTAACGAACTATGTAAGACAAAACTTCCGTTGCGATATATCAATTTGCTATTATCCGGAACCTTCATGATAGAGCTTGCCTCCTCTATCACTATTGAAGGCCTATATTTTCCATTCTCCAAAATACAATCAGAGGTTGATGTTACTCCAGTTAAGGGGATAACGCATGACCTCCTTCGACCTCCAAAATTCCCTATCGCTTAAGTGAGTAGCAATGTTACTGTATATTTATTTCAGCGAAACACGTGTATTTTACCAGAAATACATTTGAAATAAGTATTTAATGTTGCCGTAGCTGCGCTAACTGAAAAACCATAGTTCGCGCTTACTGCAAATACTCGCCTACCATGCTTGATACGGTAGATCTTGTGTTATTGATGGCTTTGAGAAGCCTGTGATTCGAATAGAAAACAGTTTAATCATATATTTTATGTACATATGTTTCGTGCGATAATTACGCCTATTATTTTTCGATTTCATCCTTCAACTTTGAAAAAGGTGATTTTAAATTTATTCGCCACTATTAATGGCTGGATTCAATATGCGTAAAGGAACGATGTGAGCCATATAAATTATGAACCATTTTCTATTCCCACATTAAGATCTACCGTATACAAACAATGGAATAATTACAGTCCACGAAGACGTAATTTTCGATTTCAAAAAAAGAACAAATTTTATATAGGTATTTTAGTAATGAATTACAAAAAAACATCCAGAAAAAACATTATCAAAGGGCTGCTTAAGGCATCCACCGCAACTCTTGCACTTACTGGAATTCTCGCCATAGCGGGATGCAATCAGGCAAAAAGCGGTGACGATACAATGCTGCTTGGTGCCGGGCTTATTACATTAATGAATCAATCCGTTTCAGGTTCAGTCAGTTTTCAGGTAACGGCAGGTGGTTCTGCCATCAGCTGCTCTACTCCTCCAGCGACTGGAGTTACTATTGCAAACGTTACGGATGACGACTCAACTCATGATATTGAAGTCCAGGACATGAGGTTTTTTATATCGAATATTAAATTGATCGGAGCATCTGGCAATGAAGTTGCTGTAACACTGGAATCCAACGAATTTCAGGATCCTACCAGCGGTGTGGTTTTACTGGATTTTGAAGACGCTACAGGATCGTGTACAAATGGTGAAAGTGATACTCATACATCCATCCAGATGAGCTACCCTTCCGGAGAATACACTGGGATCAAGTTTGATGTGGGCGTTCCCGACTCGTATAACAGACTCTATAATGCAGCAGCACCTTCAGGAACAACTCCACAGGTTTTTCGTAAATCCGCTATGTACTGGAGCTGGGCATCGGCCTATAAATTTGGAAGATTTGAATTCAAAGACACTGGTACGCTCAGTAGTGGTGCTGCAGTTTTTCACCTTGGAAGTATGGGAGATGGCGGAACTTCTTTCTCTGCCTGTGACGATGCAACACCAGTTGAAACCTACTCGGTTTCAGGAATCACCAATCCCTGCACGTATCAAAATAGGCCAACCATTTCTCTTACAGGAACAGACTTCAATCCTCAGAACAACCAGGTTGTACTGGATGTTGTGAATCTCTTCTCCGGTTCAACGTCTTTTGGAGCCAGCTGCATGTCCCAAAGGAATACAACTACCACTCCGTCTACGCTGCATACAAATTGTACAGACCTTTTCGCCGAAATTGGCGTGAGTGGTACAGATGGATCATCCACCAATGCACAGACAGCGTTTAGCCTACAATAATTATTAAGCCGATGCGGGTTTTTACCCGCATCGCACAGGTAAGCATGAAAACAATTACGCGAATCAAGTTATACATTTTTTCTTTAATACTAGTTTCATTTTTTTTCGGCTGCAACCGTTCAAAAATAGATATTGAAATTCCAGAAAGTGTTCCTGCTTCTCTGGTCCCGGCGGATAACTCATTTACAAAAGAAAAGGCAGTACTGGGAAGATTTCTTTTTTATGACAAACGTCTATCTGGCGACGATACGATGTCCTGCGCTAGCTGTCACGATGTATCACTTGCATTTACGGATGGCATGGTTCGCCCCAGAGGAATTCCCAATAGAGAAGGCGGATTAGGCCCAAGGAATGCCCCCAATCTAACCAATGCAGGCTTTTCAAAGAGTTATACCTGGATCAATCCCGGACTGAAGCAACTGGAGAATCAGGCGCTTGTCCCACTTTTCCTTGATAACATAGCAATTGAAATGGGACTGGCAGGTAAAGAAAACCAGGCCCTGGAAAAAATAAAAAAAGAAGACAACTACCAGGAACTGTTTGCGGCGGCCTTCCCCCATGAAGAAAATCGATTCACTATTGGTAATGTCGTACGAGCTATTGCCAGTTTCGAAAGAACATTTATCTCTTTCAATTCGCCATATGATCATTACATAAATGGAGATAATTCGGCCATTTCAGAAAGCGCTATTAGTGGAAAGGATCTGTTCTTTTCTGATCAGTTGAAATGCAGCCAGTGTCATTCAGGAAAATTTTTCTCCGATGCGCAGGACAGGGAATCGAAAAATAAAAAGTATTTTCACGATAATGGTATTCATAATAAATATCCGGACAATACAAATAATGTAGGTCTTTCTGAAGTCTCTCTCTCATCTAAGGATGTAGGAAAGTTCAAGACACCCACATTGCGTAATGTTGCATACACATATCCTTTTATGCACGATGGTAGCATTTCATGTAACAAATCACTACAGAAAGAGAATGGCACTTCTTACTCCGAAAAATGTGCCAGACAGGCTCTCAGCCGTGTAATCGATAATTATGCCAAAGGTGGGAAAAAGAGTACCAATCAAGATACAAGGATCTCTGGTTTTTCAATTTCTCCAAAGGAAAAAAAGGATCTTATCGAATTTTTACTCACACTGAGCGATCCATCGTTTCTTTCACAGCCATTTTATAGAAATCCACGCCCTGACGATCCACATTTTGGACGATAAGCGCAAGATATTGAGAGATTTGCACTAATGGAGACTCCTATGAAAACCTTACCAGGACTACTGATCACTTTCACTGCGATCATCGCAATTACTGGTGGATGCAACAAATCAGCCAGTGAGGTACCAACATTGGCAGCTGTTGCCCTGGCATTATATGGAACACAAACTGATTCCTCCTGTACATCCGATGATTACAACTGGAGTCAGCCATCCAGCTGGCCGAAACCGGCAGTCCCCTGCGACAATCTCATGTCTGAACAAAAAGTAACCCTGGGAAGATATCTATTCTATGACAAACGTCTGTCGGGAAACGAAGAACAGGCATGTGCCTCCTGTCATATCCAGAGCCTGGCGTTTTCCGATCAGAGGACAACCGGGATGGGTTCCACACTGGAGGCCCATTCCCGAAGCCCTCAGCAACTGGACAATCCCGCCTACAACTCAGCACAAACCTGGTCAAATAATACTTTGTTTACTCTAGAAGAACAGGCA
>JBNKQE010000217.1:0-8272 GCA_050295715.1 Leptospirales bacterium | reverse complement strand
GTAGCTTTAATATAAATAAAATCAATTTTATCTTTTTCCAACTGATTCCAGTTGATTGAGCCCTGATGATTTGAAATATCTATTCCCTGAATGGGATAGTCATTTCTACCAGGATTATTAAACCAGATAATTCCAAAAAATAATAACAAAAATACTGAGAAAGTAATGGTTAGTCCAACGAGTAATATGTAGATAAATATTTTCTTCATAATAATTGCGCAATTTCTGATAACGAAAATAGATTTCAAGAAGTTGACGACCCGTAGGGGAGTCAATTTGTCGAAGCCCGTCCCCCATAGCCGAACCTATAATCTCTCCCCAAATTGTTGCCGGGTTTTGGGGCCGGAGCGAAGTGGAGAGGGTAAGACCAGGCAAGGGCGGCCTCTGGTCGTCCCGCAGCGCAGCTTGAAATCAGTTAGCCGCAGTAATCGCCTATTATTCAAATGTTTCATTTATATATTTTATGAGATCAACTTCTCTGTCACTTTCAAATACATTGTTATTGTAATCATATGGAAGGACAAATACATTTTTAGGCAAATTTTCATCCGGCACAGAAGTTGTCGGTAAAATTAAAACCCAAATTGTATTAGGACCAAATAATGATAATGAATTTATTATTTGATTCAGATATAGTTTAAGTTTGTTACTTCTATATCTAAGCTTTGTTTCAATAATAATTGTGGGGAGTGTCGCATCTGAGCTTTCCAATAAAGCATCAACTTCATGGTTTTTTATTTTGAAATTGAATTTTGCATCGTATGAAGGTAACTTTTTTAACAGCAACATCGTAGAGAGACGAGTAAATTCCTCCGCCAAAGACAATTTGGGATTATTGTAATTTTTTTCCTGAATAATAATCGTGTTTTTTGTGTTTTTTGATAAGCTTTCAGGACTCATTTTCTGGAGTCTTAATGAGAGATATTGAGATCTTTGCATACAAGTAAAGTGTAACTGTTTTAATAGAAAATTTAGTTCATTGGAGTTTTCAGCTATATCAATTGAGTTGTGTAAGTCGTTATATATTGCGTTTGTTTCCGGATCTTTTACTTCTTTCATGTAGGAAAGAATTTTGTCACTAATAGCCCTTTTTGAAAGCTCTGTTACTCTGGTAAATTCGGCGAGATCATATTCAGCCAGTGCTCGGAGACCAATCAAACCGAGTAAATGTATTTTTTTTGCGGTAACGTCGTAATTCATTGTACTATCACCTCAATTTCTTGCCTAACTAAGCCACGGATTTGATATTCATCAGGGAATTGACCAGGATTAATTAATCGGGTTACATGAATATTTTGGAGATTTATCTTCCACAATTCAGGACGGAAAGCCGGAACTGGAGCAGATGCAATTTCAGCTATGATTAATGATATCATATTTTGGGGTAAATTAGAACCGAATATCCAATTGCTCATTCTTGTTTTAAGTTGCTCAATGCGACTATGATGATAATCATTTGTTTTTACAATTTTGTCTAAATCGTCATATATAACCAAGGGATTTGATGAGTAACCATTATTCGGAGGGTTTATTTGCGTAGAAAACCATGTTTGATAAACTGAGTTAAAGTATCGATCCGAAATATCAATAGCTAACCATGTTTGACATGTGTGTAACCAAATTGTTTATTTAGATGTCGAGCTAGTGTAGACATTTTTTCTTTCTATCCTTTTTGGAAATAGATTATCGCAGCTAACCAAGTACCGCTCAAATTCCAGTAATCCCCGTGTCCAGCCAATTACGAGTATTAGCGTACCACGCTCTAATTGATATTTTCAAGCAAAAATCCTGCGTCGCTGCAGGAGGCAGCGAAATTATCCCCGACGCCCTGGCAACACGAGGTTGGCAGCGCGTCGGGTCGTTTCTTTGCACACTTTCTTTGCGACACAAAGAAAGTGTGTCTTGCGAAGCAGGTCAAATGGAATCCTGATTTACGGGCCTCTCTTATCGTTAAAAGCAAATCAGAAATATTTAACACATTGATAGTCGAAATGTAGATCCTGGAGTTATACTCAAACTTGATCATAAAGAACGTGAATCGCCCTCTCCGATTAACGAATATTCTGCCAAAGTTGGACAGCCGCAGGCTGGATAATTTGTCGTAGCTCGTGCCGCCCCGGTAATCTATATTCTCTCCCCAAATAGTTACCAGAAATGGCGGTGTAAAAGGAAAGCAAAATTTACAGGTGGCCGAAGCGCAGCGGAGAGGGCAAGACCAAGCAAGGACTAACGAAGTGAGACCCGCAGCGCCGCGCGTAAAAATTAAGTTAAACGAAGTAGCTCATTATGTTAAATTTCCAATTCTGAGAGGAATTGGTGGATGAGAGGCTAGAATATGATACATCCATTTCCAAAATCCTCTTTCCTGGGAATATGTGTGTAAATACTCTTCAACATTGATTTTCGTATAAAGATTCTTCCCGGCTGCCAAAATTAGCATACCTTTCACGGAACCACTTTCTGAGAGATATTTTCCAATGTTATCACATGTATATTCACATGATCTACTGTATGCATTACTAAGAAATGGAACGACGAAGGAAGGCAATAAAAAGAATCGCTTGATGAGATGGTTCCTTTTGATGTGGCCAAGTTCATGACCAATAATGAATTCTACAGCATCTCTTCCTTCGGTAAAAGCAACATCCATGATGTCAGAGTAAATTACGACAAAATTTCTACCAAAGAAACGAGTTGCAAAGGCATTCAGAATTCCTCCGGATTCAATTAGAAAAAGAGTCGGCTTTTTCTTCATTCCGAGTTTCGAGCATTGATCCGTTAAAATACCATAGATTTCTGGAAATTGCTTTTCAGTAATTCTTACAGCATTGGCTTTTAAATATCCGATGAGCAATGCGTGTGTTACATAGAAGAAAGCAAGGATAAAAATTATATAGAAGAAAAACACCATGAATCCAGCCATTAATTTCATATCAATTTTTGTAGCAGCAAAGGCCAGTAATGATATGATTCCAGCCGAAAATAATGCCGATATGGCAAAATATATGTTTTCTTTGTAATGTACCTTATATTCTTTCACAAATATTTCTCCTGTTTATTGAAAAAATGGCTGGCGATATTTCGTTTAATTGTTATTAATCCAATTCCACGTATTCAGCATCATTGTGTGATTATCAAAAATGCGATCAAGACACCACCTGCCCGCTTCATCGATCGTATTTATCCAGCTACTACCGGCAAGTACAAACGGTCATTGGAGGAGATAAAGATCGTTATAAGTTCTAGTGCTTTTATTTAACGCAGTGCAACTTGACCTGCCGGATTGGCCATCGCAGTTATATCGATTCATTTTTATTCACTGGCTCATATTATCAAACTACGTAATACAATAAATACTGGGCCTTTCTTGATAATCATTTTTAAGTCTCCATCGCGGCAGGGATTTGAAGGGTCTCCGAAGGAGATCCAGCGCCTGTTGTAAAAGGAAAGTAAAATTCCTGTCTATTCGTTTTTGGAACAGATCGTTATTGGCGGCGCTGGACGAAGCGATAGCGTAGCCCGGAGAAGCCCGGTCCCGCAAGCCCTCTGGCGCTGCGGGAGCCGCCATTACTCTAACTGTAAATGCATCTTTATTACAAATGAATCTTTACAAAAATCGTCGGGAGTTCAGTATGTCCACGGAGATTTCCCATGAAACTTTTTTTGAAATTATTTACGTTAAAAAGAGTCCTCGTTTTGAGCCTGATTCTTTTGCTGCAGGCCTGCAACTCGACAGACGGTTCCGATGCGCAGCCGGATAACCTCCGTTCCTATCTTCAGGCAAATGCAGCCGAGATTGCCATGCAGAGTCCATCAGCCGGCAGCGATCTCAGGCTTGTTGATCTGGACTCCAGCGAATCGACTTTTGTCGCGGTCTATGAGGATGCCGGTATTCGTCATGTGATTTCCGGAACCTATCATCTGGAGGGCAACTCTATTGTGATTGATTCCAAAAAGATAATGCGCAAGGGAAATGCTCCGGTCAGGCTGAACAGCCCGGGACGTCTCTGTGTGGATCGCTGCGGTGATGGTATATGCCAGGCCAATGTCTGTATGGGTTCGGGCTGCCCCTGCCCCGAGTCTGCTTCCAGCTGTCCGTCAGACTGCTCTCCCTGACAGAATTCAGAGGGTGGAATAGTCTTTTACGTTTCTATCGGGGGGCCCGATTGTTTCGGGCAGAGGAATCTTCTCGCTCCCGATTGTATGAACGGGCTTTCCGTCTATCAGTATCCGAATCCCTCGAATTCCTGTAAACTGTGTGAGTGTGAGTGTGAGCTGATCGATTCGATCTTTTATGATGTTCGAGCTCATCTTTCCTATTGCCGAACTTACATCCACTGTGGCTATGCCCGACTCCACGCTGACAGAGTGCAGCTTGATGCTCTCATCAAACGCATTCAACAGTCCCCGCTCCGACATACGCGGACCCTTCTGCAGGATTCTTACCACAGTCTCGTAGCTGATCTTCGCATTCCTGACGTCTCGAATGACCCTGACCATGGAGGAGTGCTTTCCCCTGTAGCGAATAAAATAAAGGCTGACCTGCTCAACGGCAAGGGGGGATGGATCCATGGGGCGAAGTACAGCTTCCTGGCTGTATTTCTCCGCCTCACTCTCCGTATACTCTTCTGTGAAGCTATCGCCTACAACCGGTTCTGGCGCCTGTTCATCCACAGACTCCCCATCCATGATCTCAGACAGAGACCCTTCCTGCTCCAGCACCGGGACATTCACTTCCCTGCCGGATAGAGCCTCGTAGTGCCTGCGAGCCTGGGTGTCCATAAAGATTCCCAGCACCAGTGCCCCGGTCAACAATAGAACGATTTTATTGTTTCGATCTTCCACAATTCCTGCTAACGGGCCCCGCCTCTTTTCCGATTCGTCCATATTCATAGATATCGGCCAGTTTCGGGGCCTTCATGAGACCAGGACCTTATCGAAGCTTCTTCTTATGACGGTTTGATTTGCGCTTTTTCTTGCGCTTGTGTGTTCTGATCTTTCTTCTCTTACGCTTTTTTCCGGAAGGCATCTATATGCGCTCCTTATAATTAGAATACATCTCAAAAACCCTGATTTTCCTGCCAATTCAGGTCCATCACGGTCATTGCGAAGTGAAAATGAGAGTAAAACTTCTTTTCCAGGGATCTTCGCTGATACCGAACCGGCCAGTGCCGGAACGGTTCAACCAGGATCTTATTTCAGGTATTTTTGTAAAGAGGGATTTTCTTTGAACTTTCCGATCATATCCTTAATCCCCCCGATTGAATTCCTGTCGGCGACAAAGATCAGGTCTTCCTCTTCCACAAGAATCAGATCCTTCACACCGAGAAGTGCCACCAGCTCCTTCGAGCTGACCACTATATTCCCCGATGCGTCCACTCCACTGAGCTTTCCCTTTTTAGAATCTGCCAGGAAGATATTGCTGTCGGAGTCTCCTTCCACGATTCGATCCAGAGAGAGCCAGGAACCCACATCGTCCCACCGAAAACCCGCCGGTATCATTGCCAGCTTCTTCGATTTTTCAAGAATGGCAATATCCACAGGCTCTCCTTTCATCCCCGCGAAGACCTTTTTTAGCTGACCTGGCTTTTTGTGACTTTTTGCAATCGGCTCGAAAATCTCTGGAGCGTGCTCTGCAAATTCCTGGATGATTACATCCCCTTTCCAGATGAAGATTCCCGAGTTCCAGAAGTAGTTCTCTTTTTTAATATAACCGCTGGCCGTTTTTTGATCCGGCTTTTCACGAAATGATTTAATGAGACGCGCTGTTTTTCCTTCCATCCAGTCCCCGGCCTGGATATAGCCGTAACCGGTCTCCGGTCGGGTTGGCTCGACACCCAGAGTAACCAGATAGCCACTCTGCGCGGTTTTGACTGCTGCTTTTATAACTGCGGCAAAATCTTTTACCGGTGAGATGAAATGGTCCGCACTGAGCACAACCTGCACACTCCCCGGGAAGCGGTCTTCGAGTTGCAAAGCAGCCAGAGCCACGATGGGTGCCGTATTTTTCCCTTCCGGTTCGACTACAAAGTTTCCTTCGGGAATAAACGGATGAGATACAAGAATTGATTTTTTGAGTGCCTGGTTGCAGCCAACGAAGATTCGATCGGGACTTGTGAAGCTGCGAGCCCTGTCCCATGTTTCCTGCAAAAGTGTCTTATTGGAATAGACCTTCTGGAGCTGTTTGGGACGACTCTCCCTGGACCTGGGCCAGAATCTCTCCCCTTTTCCTCCAGCCATAATGAGAACTACCGGTTTGCTCATAGCAATTTCCTCTCAGAAACCCTTTGCGGGTCCTTTTTCTGGACGTCACTATTCTTACGACGCTCTCTACTGAAAACGAAAAAAGGGTAATTTTGATTTAGAAATCACCGTACAATGTTTTCACACGAACCGTGATCTCTATGGTTGGAATCTGTTACTCCGCTGCCGAAGCCCTGTTAGCTTCAAGACTCTCCAGATTGATTGGTTGCGAAAGTATGATAGTTGAGATTGCGTGCTTGTAAACAAGGTTCTGTTTTCCCGCATTATCGATCACGACTGTAAAATTGTCGAAGCTCAGAACTCTGCCCTTCAATGGAACTCCATTCGTCAGATAAATGGTTATTTCCATTTTATCTTTACGTGCACCATTGAGAACCATGTCCTGAATATTATTTTTATTGGCCATTTCTGAGATACCTGACTGTTTTCTTTTTTTTTATTTTTGAAACTGTTTCAAATCCTGGCGTCTGCCTCTTCTGTCCCTGCCCGATCCATTTGAGCGGGTGACTCAGTCTCTTCTGGCTACACCGTGTCAGAATTATGAATGCTTCTATGTTTTGGACGTAAAGTCAATGAATAATTCCTGCTCTAACGCAAAATTTAAGGTGGAGAAACGTGTTAACGCATGATTTATTTTAAAGATTTCATTTACAGAAGGCTCTTTCTGACAACTTCGAGATCATCACGGCCAATCAACTGCAACTCCTTCTCTCTTGCAAACCAGGCCATCTGCCGCTTTCCATAACGATAATGACTGATTGTAATCTTCTCGATCAACTCATCCCGGCTCATCTCTCCCATGGCCGCCTGAATCGCAAAATCATATCCCAGACTCCTGAGTCCCGGACAATCGCCGTATTTTTTGTATACCTTGCTTGCTTCACTTACAAAACCGGCATCCACCATCATGCGAGCCCTCTCTTCCAGACGTTTCCTGTAAGAGACCCTCTCCATATCTATACGCCACCCCTCAAAGCGATAGGGCGATTCCACCGGATTCTTTTTCCGCTCTCTCCAGTGCAGACTCCAGGGCTTTTTCGAAGTCTGACTCACCTCTATGGCGCGTTCAATTCGATATTTATCATTGGGATGTATGGGATCGGGGTCGTCTTCATCGGGGCCTTTGACAAGGGCATGCGGGTCCAGCTCTTCGAGCAGTTTTAGCTTCTCATCCATACTCATCTGCGAAATATTCTTACGTAGTTCGGGATCGTGAGGGGCATCAAACAGGCCGGTCTTGAATGCTGTATAGTAGAACCCGGTTCCTCCCACAAATACGGGGGTCTTTCCCCTCTCGATAATGGAGCCTACGGCCTGACCTGCCACATCCACAAAGAACGAAGCGCTTACAGTAAAATCCGGATCTGCAATACCCACGCAGTGATGCGGCATCTTTGCCAGTATTTGCGCATCCGGCGCCGCGGTTCCGATGGGAAGCTCTCTGTACATTTGCCGTGAATCGCAGGATACGACCTCGTATCTCTCCGGATCAAGCCCCGCCACAAAATCGGTCTTTCCGCTCCCTGTAGGCCCCATCAGGGCCAGAACAGACGGCCTGTTCTCACCTGGATTCAAGCCAGACACCGTTTACTCACCACACCCTCTTTCGCAAAGATATCTTCCAGCTCGGTGGCCGCGCGATGCAGGTCGTCATTCACAATCGTATAATCAAACTTGTGCGCCATCTTCATCTCATCAACGCCATTCTTCACTCGTAGATCAATAACCTCTTCGCTATCAGTCCCCCGTGACCGAAGTCTATTAATCCAGGTATCCACGTCCGGCGGCTGAATAAAGATTGTAAGTGCTCTCTCTTTGAAAATATTTCGAACGGTCTCCATCCCCTGCACATCGATATTGAGTATCACAGAGGTGCCCTGTTCCAGGAGCTCTCGCACGGGCCCTGCAGGAACCCCGTAGTAATTATCATGAACTGTCGCAAATTCGAGAAACTCACCGGCCTCAATCTTACTCTTAAAATCATCTTTCGTATAAAAATAGTAGTGCC
>JBNKQE010000216.1:0-8309 GCA_050295715.1 Leptospirales bacterium | reverse complement strand
CTCCCCTTTCATTTTTTATCATAATATGAAGGAATGTACGGATAAACTGAACCTCATCCTGAGTGAGGTCATGCTCCAGCATCAGCATTCGAGCCGCATCGAGGTCCAGATTCCTGAAGTGTATCCTGGCCAGAAAGACAGGATCGCCGGAGAGGACTTCCTGCAGCTCCGCATTTGCACCGAGGTCCTGCGCTCTCACCTTGCTCGCATCAACCTCGGGACGAAGACCTGCCTCTTCCTCACTTTCGGGATGCAATATCAACATGTTGAGATCGGGCCGCTTGACTTTAAGAGTTATGAGGTCAATTCGCGCCGCATCCCGATCCATAATAACATATTCACGCCCCCTTCGAAAACTTCCCCGCTCGGCCATGAATTCTTTAACATTGGTAAAAATTGCCACATACACCGGAAACTGATCACTTGCGGATGTAATTCTGAATGTTAGATTGCCGGTGGTTCGTTCCGGCAATTTTATATATGGCACCGAAATTCTTGAACCACGACTGGGCAAAATCTGATAACTCCCCGTCTCAACCTGCGGCTCAATCGACCCTCCGATAAAATACACAAAAGGAATAGGCTGTTCGGGAGATCTTCCAACCCCTGGAATCCGCGGAACCTCCAGACGCCCTTCAATGCTTACTTTACAGGTAACATCATCCGCATTCAACTCAACAACATATCCATTTCTGGTCACCCAGGTGCGTTCTTCACTCATTGAGCCCTCCTTGATTCAGTCCATACTTTTCAAGCTTGTATTGCAAAGACCCCCTGGATATTCCAAGAGCATGGGCCATCTGCACCTGGTTGCCGCCATGAAGAGCATGGGCCTTGAGAAGAAGCTGCTGCTCCAGCTCCCGTGTACGCATCCGCAAATTCAGCTCACCTTCACCTGATTGCTCTGCCCACTTTCCAAGACGTAGATCTTTTTTCATAATCACGCCACCTTCAGACAGGAGAAATGCCGCCTCTATTGTTCGATTCATCTCAGCCCAATTACCCGGCCATTCATAATCAACCATAGCAGCCAGCGCCTCATCAGAAATTTCAACGTGACGCCGGTAACGCCTTCGAAGCGAGACCAGGACCTCTTTTACACCAGAAGAGATCTGGCCCTGAAACTCCCTGACTGGAGGAACAACGACCATATTCTTTTCGAGCACCCTATAGAGCCCCTCCTGGAAAACCCCATCAGCAACAAGCCCTTCTAGATTCATGGATGTCAGGAACAACCACTTTCGACCATCCCCGCCCGATGCAAAATGACCGAGCAGACGCAACTGAACCATCTCGGAAAGATCCGCGGCATCCTGTATTACGATAGTTTCTACATCCATTTTAACAATCGGCAGGGCTTCCGCCCCGCTGCTGAGTCTTGCCCCGGCCTTCTCTCCAAACAACTCCCTCAGCTGAACTGCCGAAGAGAGTCTCCCCGGATAAAAATAGACAACCCCATCCAGCCCGACGCGTGAATGAACATAGGAAGCTGCAAGCTCATCCACCCCCGACCCTGACTCAGAAATAATAAGACCAGGTGAAAGAAGACTGTCCAGCTCCTTTTCCAAATATGTTAACCAGGGAGGGTAGCCACGACTGCCCGCATCAACAGCCCGGACTGCCCCAGACGCAGAGCCAACTGCGACCTCAGACGCAGCACGATTGTTGGACAGCAGTCCCGCCAGAAAAGATCCGGGGCCAATTACAAAATCAGGAGGCAACTCCACGACAAGAAGCGTCCTGGGATCAGAAGGATTGTCGACAACAACAGTAACTGCGTAGCCATCCATGCAGCCATATCCACCAGCAACACTGGCATACCCGCTTCGGCCAAGACTTTCCCATAGATCCTCTTCCGTGAGAAATGAGTAATCCACCGCCCCCGGACAACCCACTGAAGACACAAGCCGAAACTCATCCTGCCCGCGCACAAAAACTGCGCAGGATCCAAATCCCCCCAACGCCTCCGCAAGTCCCTCAATGCCATCTGCAGAAAACCTGATAACTATTTGTTCATGCCATTCCAATGATAAACCTTGCCCGGTATATTTCTCCACATATCACTATCGGTCCCGCTACTTTCGAAATACAACACCTCAGATCAGATTTTTCAGGAATAACCATTTTTGTCGGACATCCGACAATTGGCCGCACCCGAAGCACCTCCGGCGCTTACCCCCACAAAGACCCGCAAGACATGACCACCGCAGAAAGAAGTCCGATCCAGGAAACTCGAGCCCCATTTCGAAACAGAAACAGTCAGGCATTGTATCACAAAAAAAACAACAGGAACAGGCCAGAATCACACCTGAATGATTAAAAAAATAGTGACAGAACCCGACTCAAATGAGACATAAGCATTAAGGCTGCTGGCACGTCGGACATCCGACAGGGCAGCAGCAAGGGCCGCCTATATAGTTTAGGATATTTATATCCTTAATTTTCTCACGGATCACGCGACATAATCTCGTCGGACATCCGACAGGATAAAGCGCCTCTCCGGAGCAAAACACCAGGCACAGGATAGATCATGAGCCATAAATATATAATAGCAGTTGCAAACCAGAAGGGAGGGGAGGGGAAAACAACCACCGCCATCAACCTTGCATGTGGCCTTGCGCGGCTAAAAAACAGAAAAACACTACTGATAGATATTGACCCGCAGGGCAATTCTACTGGCATTTTTGAAAACCCCGACAACCTGAAAATATCAATGCACGACGTTTTCAACGGCACTGCAAAATTGAAAGATGCACTGATTCAGGGAGGAGATCCCAATCTAAGCATAGCCCCATCAAAGATAACCCTGGCAGAGATCGAAGCCTCCATATCAAACGTGGATGCGCCCTATATCCTCAGGGATGCCCTGCTGGAAGCCAGGGAGTTTGAATTTGTGATCATAGACTGTCCCCCATCGCTCTCACTGTTTACAATCAATGCCCTGGTGGCATCAACCCATGTTGTGGTCCCGGCCCAGGCGGAGAAGTTTTCCATAGATGGAATGAGCGGGCTTCAAAATACTATAAATTCCATAAAGAGAAGAATAAATCCGGATTTGAAAATCGCAGGAGCCCTTATCACCCAGCTGAAACCAAAGACAGTTCTTACAAAAACAATTCTGCCGGTAGTCTCTCAGTTTTTCAATGTGTTCAATACTACAATAAGCGTTGGAGTTGCTATTGGAGAGAGCCATCTGGCCAGAAAGAGTATCTTCGAATATGCTCCCGAATCAAAGCAGGCAAAAGAATACGAGGCATTTATGGAGGAGCTACTCAATGAGCTCGAAGCATAAAAAACTGGGGTCCCTTGCGGACATCTACCAATCGGAGAATCTAGATGGAGCCATCACAACCATCCAGACCGAAAGGCTTTACCCCTCCGCGGACCAACCACGGACCGATCGACAGGTCAGCGTTGGAGATCTAGCAAGCAGCATAAAGAATGATGGACTGCTTTCTCCTATTATAGTAACAAAAGAGGGTGATAAATACAGAATTATTGCCGGAGAGAGAAGATATCATGCAATAAAGAGCCTGGGATGGAAAGAAGTCGAGTGCCGTATCATATCCAGAGAAGATCGTGACTACTATAGAATTGCCATCATCGAAAACCTCCAGAGGGAAGATCTCCCTGCCCACGATGAGGCGGCTGCGCTATTTCGCCTGAAAAAACAGGAAAATTATAGCGACCAGGATCTTGCTAATATTGTAGGAAAATCAAGAAACTACATTACTGAAATTCTGGGAATAGCCCTTCTTCCCGATGATATCCTGAACAAGTGCAAACAGGCAGGCGTTGAGAATAAGAATATGATGATCCAGGCAGTCCAGGCATTTAAAAAAGGCAAATTTGACAGCTTCCTGGAAGCGTTAAACAGCGGTGCCATACGAACGGTTAAATCAGCCAAGGAGTTCATCAACTCCTCTCCAGCACAACTCAGCGATCCAGACAACAAAAAACCACATAAAGCACAAGAGTCTCAAGACCATTTTGAAATAAAGAAAAGAGGCGCAAAATTAACAATCACCTGTCCCGACCCGGAGCAGGCACGCAAGCTTGAGTCATGGATTCAGAGTAAATATCCACACTGGAAAAATGCCTGACCATACAAAGACTGCTCAACCATAACCAATTCAAGCAAAACATCAGCCGAACCCGCTGCTGATGTTTTGCTCATATACAACCAGCTCAATTAAAGAATCTAATTCCCCGCCCTGTTTTCACACATGCAAAAATCAAGCCTGGATATAATCAACTTGCCTGCATGCTGACTACATCCAGGCAGATAAACTCCCACGCGAAGCCCCCGGCAATGCCCAGACCCAGGCGTTAGTCGCAAGAATTGCAAGAAACGGCCTGGAATTAAACATTATGTCGCATTGCGAAATCCTGCCAGAAGCGGCCTGCTGTCGTTATCCGATACGAAGTCGTACGAAGATACATTTAAAAAGCAGACCTGGCAGGGAAAAGGGTTGACAGAGAAGCAATGAGACATAATCATCCGGGCTAGCGCCTTCTTGAGTGAATCGCTTCGCGGCAACGAATCGATTTTATGAGAGAGGGTCCGGGTATGACTGTAACGATTCCCGGGGCATAAAAAATGCCGTACAAAAAAAAGCCCCTCGGCGGCAACCGAGGGGCCGGGGCTTCCAGATAAAGCTGTTGGTTGAGACATAATACGCTGTACATTGCTTTTGTCAACAAAAAAGAAGTCCCGTCATTTTGCCCTGGAGGTATTATGGCGGATCCAAATTTACCATATTTTAAATTCATTTCAGGTCTGATAGACAGCGGCATCTGGGCTCAGATGTCCACAGCTGCCAGAACACTGTATCCCGTGCTATTACGATTTTCTGATAGCAGCTTCAAACCTGTTTACCCTGGCTCACAGACACTACTCAGGCTGACCGGATTTAAACAAAAGACCAGTCTGCGCAGAGCCCGAAAGGAGCTTGTGGACCTGGGACTGGTCTCGGTCACCGAGGGCAGTGGTAGAAAAAACACATGCTATCACTTCCGTTTTGACAGGGGGGATCTCAGCAGAACCCCCAGGGAGGCATTGCGCGCTCCTGCTGCGGGATACCCTGGCGCCCCCGGGGAGGTCGCTGGAGATACTGCGGAGACGTCTGCCGGTACCCCGCAGTACAACAAGATCCAAATATCAATAAATAATAATGTACAGGAGAGTGATACCGGTAAGAAAGATGTGGAGAATCTGAATTCAAGGCAGATGGATTTTCTTGTCAGGAGGTTTGGGAAAAGAAATGTTGATCTTGCTATTTCTGAGTGCCAGCTGGCCGGTATTCCACCACAGGCAGAGAATTTAAAAAAATTATTGTATGCGACTGAAAGTAATCATCGAAAGACCTGGATCGAAATGGAAAAGTATCTGACAGATAAGATATCACCGGGAAGTCTCGCTATAATACGTGAATCATTGATTGAAGAACGGGATGGCCTGATTATATTTTCAGACCGTGTCCCGCAATATCTCAGACAGGTTATCAAACAATTAAATCAAAATGTCTTCTTTGAACCAGCACTTCAGGAAGAACAGACTACTTCCAGGCACTTCTGGAAGGATTCGGGAGCAGAGTTTATATGAGCAGTCAGGTGAGAATTTCGCATCCGGAAGAGTTACCTATCGAACGTTGGGAAGCTCCTGGAGAGACAAAAAGAGTTGGAAACCAGGTAGCAGGATGGTCAGGGAACTTTTCAGACAGGCCTCAACTGGTTTCCTGTATAGCAGGTTTTGATGGAATACGTGCCTTTAATGCTATTACGGTCGGTATTGATAAAGATCACCCGGAATTATTTCCTGAAACATTTCGATTCGAGATTTCTAACGATGGGAAGGTATGGGAGCCTGTGTTGCGTGAATCGGGTTTTCGCCCCCACAGTAGAGATAAGGTTTCATGGACATTCTCACTAATAACAGCTCGTTACGTAAAATTTATCTTCCTGGCCTCTCATGCAGGAAATAACGGAAGTTATCAGGCTGCATTTGGATCTTTTAGTGTAAATATATCCGGTGCCGTTGGGATTGAATCATCCAGTGAACTCGATCGTCTCTGGGTAAAAGAAAACTTGTTTGATACTCGTTCTGATTACGGATGGTCCTCCTCTCTGCGCGGGAAGAGGGAAGAAGAGAGCATCTTCATTGATCTCGGTTCAATTAATCGTGTCGGTGAAATTCGTCTTCTGTCAAAAGATGATCCGGAGTGTTTTTTTCCGGAGGTCTTTCGATTTTCTTACAGTGAAGACAATATAAGCTGGCACCATTTGCTTGAAGAGAATGGGTTTCTTGCCGAACCGGGCACCTGGTACAGGTGGAGATTTATTCCCCAGAATTTCAGATATATTAAGATAATTATCGATGAAGGCGCGAGAACCCGTGAAGGTCGCTACATATCGCAAATAATTGAAATGGAGTTGTTTGCCCATGCAGACTCTCTGGAGGAGAGCGGGAGTGCAAGTAGCGGCCCATTGCACGTTCCCTATGCATCTGTTTTAAGGTCAGGAATTGTAAGATTTGCCATGGATGGTGAGTCCAGTGAGGGTGTTGCTCTTCAGGCAAGTGACCGCAGGCTTCGATCGTCAACAACGGAGAACCCCGGAATTGTTGAACTTGCTGGAGATGGTGAGGATATTTCCGGTGTGGTCGTTCAGGGAAATGACAGGCGTCTAAAATATGCCACAGAGGATCTTCCGGGTATTGTCCGACTGGCCAGGGATTCTGAAGAAAGAGCCAATCATGTTGTGCAGAGTAATGACACCAGACTGAAACTTGCCTCTGAATCGTTTGCCGGAATTGTGGAACTGGCTGAAGATGGAGAAGTCAGAAGTGGAGTGGTTGTTCAGGGGAGCGATTCCAGGTTAAAGCATGCAACTACAGCAAGGGCAGGGATTCTGAAGATTTCTTCTGATGGTGGAAGCAATCCGAACGAAGCGGTTCAGGGGAGCGATTCCAGATTGAAAGAGGCGACAACGGAAAGCTATGGTATTGTGAAGTTTGCAATAGCCGGAGATGCCTCTCCACTTCTCGCTGTCCAGGGGAATGATCCAAGACTGCGTAATGCCACTACCGAATATTCCGGGATTGTTGAGCTTGCCAGAGATGGAGAAGCCGGAGCAGGAGTGGTTGTTCAGGGGAATGACAGCCGTATCAAACCTGCTTCCGAAGATCGTCCCGGAATTGTATCTTTGAATCCTCCAGGAAGCAGCATGGCCGGGAAAGCTGTCCAGGGGAACGATCCTCGATTGAGTGATGCAAGACCTCCGGTCGAGCACAAACATAATTACGCCCCTCTCCTGCATGAACATAGCAGTCATAACGGGACCTTGAAAATTGAGAGTGAAATGGGTAAGGGCCTGGGGGCTATCTCGGTTGTTCCTGTAGGCCATGCTCCTGTTAGTGGTGTAAATACAGGCGAAGGTAGTGGTATTTCCGGCAAGGGAAGGCTTGACGGTGTAATGGGGTCCGGGGGCAGAACTGGAGTCGTAGGGATGTCAACGGAGAATGGCAGTGGAGTTCTTGGAGCATCCCGCAGTGGTCCCGGCGGACGATTTATTTCGGAAAAAGGATACTCACTTGTTGTGGGTGGAAAAGATCCGGATAGGGATATACGTTCTTCGGCACTCGGACTGCTTGTAAACGGAAAGGCATCGTTTCTTGATCCAATTTATTTGCCCGAGCGAGAGGATGGCAGCGCAGCGCTTGCCTGCTACTTTCCTGTGGATTCGAAAGATGTTGCTGTGACAGGGGATGTCCTTGTGGCTTCTTCCGAACCGGGTAAGCTGGCACGATCCAGCGATGCATTTTTAACTTCAGTGATCGGAGTGGTTGTTGAAAACGCTGGAATGATCCTGAACTCTCCAGCTGTTGAAAATTATGAACAGGAAGGCTACACAGGACCCATGCTTCCGAGGGGGCAGCAACTTGTGGCCATCTCCGGAGTTGTTAGAATACGGGCGAAGGTGGAAGGAGACCGTGTTATTGAGCCGGGAAGCCTTCTTGTCACTTCGTTTGAAATGGGAGTGTCCACTCTTGCGCCCGAGAATGTACCGGTTGGAGCAGTCTTTGCTCGAAGTCTGGATGTGCTCAGAGAGGGGGAGGGGATGATCAGGGCTGTTTTGACACTGTGAAAATCTCTGCAGTATGAGGAATCGAATTAATTAAAGATAATTCGGTTCCTCACGAATCGTGCGGGTATAGATGTTTATTTCTGCGGTGGGAACTTTTTATGTTCGGTTAGCTTTTTATACATATCATCCACCCTGTAGATTAAGTCAGAAATTTCTGTTTGAAG
>JBNKQE010000215.1:0-8338 GCA_050295715.1 Leptospirales bacterium | reverse complement strand
CTCTACAGAAACTCGCATCTTATTCGTGCCATTCATATATATAGAAAATGGGGATGTAACCCGAAAGTGAGCGAACTCACATCTCGATTGGGTGGGACAATAAAAAGTCCTGGTAGTCGCAGCGTTAATAAGGTAATCACTGAAAATGATAGCAGCATTCCCAGCATCGGTAGCCAGAGTGCGGGAAGCTATTTAGACGTACTCACCGTGTTGAAATCATCACAGGCAATATCGAGTGAGATTCAGCTTGAAAAATTGCTCGATAGGATGATGACGATTCTTCTCGAGAATGCAGGAGCAGAAAAAGGCTCTTTCATTTTGCTACAAAATGGCGAATGGATTATTGAAGCGAAGCGAAATGCAAATAAAGAAACCGTAGAGGTCTTACAGGAAAAACCCCTGGCCAGGGAGAGTGAAATCGGAGTAAACATTGTTAACTATGTGATACGCACAAAAACTGTGGTGTTACTGGATGATGCCTGCAAGCATGGTATGTTTGTAGACGATCCTTATGTAAAAACCACTCAACCCAGATCTCTACTCTGCTACCCAATATTCCATTATGGTGAAGTCTTTGCTGTTGTTTATCTGGAAAACAACCTTACGACTAATGCATTTACGCCTGAAAGGATAGAGGTGTTGAAAGTCCTCTCTTCCCAGATCGCAATCAGTGTTGAAAACTCCCTTCTCTACAGAAGCTTGAATGAAAATATGCAGGAGACCGAATCGTTAAACCAAAAGCTAAAACAAGAGATCGAAGTGCGAATCGATGCGGAAAATGAACTAAAAAATTTGAATGCCGACCTGGAAAAACGAATAGCAGAAGAGGTCAAAAAAAGTCTGGAAAAGGACAGAATAGTAAGCGAAAAAATTCGCCAGGCATCCATGGCGGAACTGCTTGTGGATATCGCTCACCAGTGGAGACAGCCGCTGAATGTAGTGGGATTACTGGTGCAGGATATGGAGGAAGCCAGTGCTACGGGTGAACTGAATCTGGAATATATTCAGGATAAAGTCGAAACCATCATGCATGAACTGACACGGTTATCCGAAACCATTTCCACGTTTTATACGATCTACAATCCCTCAAATAAAAGAGAAGGGTTCAATCCTGCGCAGAGCATTCGACACAACCTATCTTCACTTAACGACATACTCCAGGATAGTAGGATAAAAGTGATGCTGAATCTGGAAACGAAAATCATCATACATGGAAATCCGGATAGTTTTTCTCAGATGCTTTTAAAAATTTTTACGAACTCCATCGAAGCAATAAGAAGAAATGATTCAGTCAAAAAAGAAATCCAGATCCGTCTTGGAAAAGAAGACGAGACGGGAAATTGTATTCTTACAATTTCCGATACCGGTGGCGGGATCGGTGAAGAGATGCTGACAAGAATCTTCGATCCGTATTTTACAACCGGAGCCAAAACATGGGATAAGGGACTGAGTCTATATATTGTAAAAGCGATCATAGAAAAAGATCTTCAAGGAAGCCTGGATGTGCACAACATTGATTCAGGCCTTGAGTTGTCCATCCGGATACCAGTGGATGCGCTTCCAGACTGCGAAGTGCATCGTTAAGTGAGGTGAGTAGTGGACCGGGAATATTCCGAAACATCTCCTGACATAGTGATTCCGAAAACGTCTCTTTCCCTGCTTCAATATTTTCACTGCGATAGACAAACTCCATCCCGATCTGCCTGGAAAGGGTATCGTATATTTCACTCGAGCGATAGGACTTGCGGATAAAACCGTCCAATCCGCCAGCCAGCACTCCCGGTTCCTGCTCTCTGAATACCGATGCGGTAACGGCAACGATTTTTACATTATCTCCTCCAGGAAGCTGGCGAATACGCTTCGTTGCTTCGAGCCCATCCATCACAGGCATTCGCCAATCCGTCCAGATTAGATTCGGGTGCCATGACTTGAAAATTTCGATACACTCCTGGCTATTTTCCACCGTTTTTACTTCCTGCCCCGATTGAGCTATTTCCGTCTCACTGGCCCGTTCCAGCGGAAGATCGACCCGGAATGGTACTCCTTTCCCGGTCCTGTATCCTGCACCTCGATCCGGAGGTGTTCCTGGTTGTCATACCTGACATCCAGACGAATTGTAATAGTGCCTTCATCTGTAAATTTCACTGCATTTCCGACCAGATTGACAAGGATCTGTCTCAAACGTGCTTCATCCGCCTTGATATAACATGGAACTTTTGACGATTGATCCAGTATGAGTTCCACTCCTTTTTGCATCGCACGCAGCCGCATCAGTTCCATAACATCCCTTACCATCAAACCCAGATCAAACGGTACTATTGCCAGATCCATTTTACCCGATTCGATTTTGGAGATATCGAGAACATCGTTGATAAGTCCAGGTAAATGCTCGCCACTGCGGTTGATTATAATAAGATCTTCAAACTGCCGACCAATCTCCTGGAAGAGAGTCTTCTCCTCTCTGAACCAGACCCGTTCGTTTGCACACTGGTGAATCCCGAACACCCAGGGGGCGCCATTCCTGGGATAAAGCGCAAGGGATAGAAACGACTTGACCCCCAGTTCACCGGTCATCTCTTCCAAAATTCGATCTTCTGAATCCGGGCCGAAGCTAAGGACCTGTATGGCGCGGTTGACCCGGTCCATATTGTATAAAAACTCAGCATGGAGACGGTGTTCCTTTTCAGCCCGCTTGATCTCTGTGATGTCACGGCCAATGGCCAGCAGACTCGTAACATTCCCATTGAGATCGGACTCTGGCACCACCACGTACTGCAGATCATCGGCGAATTGCATTGTTGTCACAATGGATTTTATATGTCCCAGACTTACGACCATCAATACAAAGACTATATATTGAGGACCAGGTTAAACCGGGTCAATGACAATAGATAGAGCATTCTCCCGGCAAACCCTGGCCATCTGTCCGGACGAATAAATGCCACGTGAATAACTCATAAGCATAATTTGAAGAATCGAGATTACTTGCATGTAGAAATATTGCTACTTCAAATTCATTTTTCGGGAGCTGTAAATGGAACTGCTGATTTACTACTGCTCGACGGGATTGGAACAACCAATTGAAAGGTGTAAAAAGAATGCATGTAACGTATCGAAATGTCGGATGGATTGCTGAAGCAGATTGACGAATTCGGGAACTTACGCAAAAAAATCCATTCACTTATTTATCAATAGTTACCACTGGCCCCGCCTCCGCCGAACTCACCATCACCTGGCTTCAGGTCTCCGTCTTGATCCGGTGCTGCCCCTGTCTTAGCAAAGGATTGCAGTATTGTAACGGCCTCAAGCTCACTGAAATCGAACTCTGCCTGTGAGGTGATTCCATACCGTGGTTCAGAGAGATACTTTATAGCGTAATAGGCAAATAAAATGAGAACGATTCCACCGAGTGTCAAATCAATCTCAGGATGGTCTGATCCGAAGTAATATTTAAATGTAAGAACCGAAATAGCTGTTAGAACCATTCCGGCAATAAGTAAAATCCTGTCCTTGTTTCGCAGACCTGAAATTATATATATCACAGGAACAACGGCTGTAAATATGTAAAAGAAAATTCCCAGAACAGGATTTTGATGCATAAGATCAGACTCACCGGAAAAACCCGTCGCCGCATGGGTTATAACAAAGTAATTCCCCGAAAGATACAGAGCCAGTAAACTCAGCAATCGCATCAATTGAATTTGAGTATACCAAAAACGCGCTTCATTTAATTGTAGCAGATATCTCATGGCATAATAGATCAATGCAGACAGTATAATAAAAAGAAACGGAAGAAATGTTATACTTCCAGATTCATAAATTCCCCAGTAAAACAATAGAAAGGCACTTGCTGCGGTAAGAGAATCCGAGTAGCGAATGCTGTAAACACCATAGATGAGTGCTGATACAAACAGCGTGACAGGCACTGGCAGATCCCATATGGCAAATAGAATGGAAGGGCCTGCTGTTGCAACAGTTGCGCCCAGAAATATTAGTGCCGTATCCGTACCGGATTTATAGAGATTTTCTAATTTTATCATCCGCTCCAGAACAAAAGTAACAATTCCTGCCAGTATCATAGAGAAATACGGCACCACCGATTCGAAAGAATGATCACCGGCAATAAGAAAAAGGAAAAACGTAATTACTCCAATAACGGATGAGGCGGAAATCCAGGTAAAAATAAACTGACCGACTTTCGCGAAAAGCGAAGTGTGTATGAATCGTGTTACATATTTTTCGAAAATCCGTTCTCTTGTATTCTCATCAATGAGACTGTGCCTGGCCCACGACTCCGCCAGATTTCTTATATTAAGGGAGTCTATACTATGTTTGTCATAAGCTATCATTTCTCTATTCCCAGAATTCCTTTGTAGTTTTTGAACAGCAGCACTACACCGATTGATGATCCTA
The DNA here is from genome assembly GCA_050295715.1 of Leptospirales bacterium. Lineage (GTDB taxonomy): Bacteria > Spirochaetota > Leptospiria > Leptospirales > Leptonemataceae > JBNKQE01. The sequence continues at coordinate 3,925 of JBNKQE010000215.1, read as the reverse complement.
TAAAATAGAAGAATCCCACTATGATGATTCCTTCTACGTCGTCTCCTGAAATGTTTAAAAGAAAATGAAAGAATAAATAGGTAACGGTAATATAAGAATACAGAACGGTAACCAGCAGAAAATATAACGATTTTTCGGATACCGAATATCGGTAGGTTGCCCAGGCAATGATTGCAATGATTGCGACAAACAAAATATTCATATCAAACTGAAACAAACCGGCCAGAGATGAGACAAAAGCAATGTTCGCGGCGAAATTATAATAGGTAAATGTGAAATGCCTTTTGATCCCCAGATAAGATAGTGTAAACGCAAGAGCTCCCAGGATCAGGCTAAAAGCAATACCGGTCATGATCAAGTTTATGGACGAAAACGCACCTGAAACAAAGAGATCCACCGGCGTTGCCGTAAGGCCAAGGAAACCTGCCAGCCCACCGATCGCCATAGAAAGAATTCCTTTATGATCAAATCTATATGCCAGATAGAAAAATAGTACTGAAGGTATTAAAGAGGCGATATTATATCGATTTCCGAATATACCGTATTGGTACTGGAGGTATCCTTCCAGTATTACAAAAAGTAGAGCTCCAAGGAGTAAAATATAATCGGAAAATAATCGGTTTTCACTCCGTTCATCCAGCGAAAAGGGAGGACTGTTTTTGTATACGTAATAGAAAGAACCCGCACAGATCAAAATAAGAAAAGCGATAATGGCCTGGTGTCCAATCGTATCAATATTCTTGTAAACCAGTATTCCCACCCCACCAGTGAAAAGGGATACTCCCAGATAAAGCAGAGTGCGTAACTCATGATGAATAGAAAAGAGTTTGTCTCTGTAATACTGCCTGATCGCGTCCAGCTGGGAACCGGATAGTAATCCCTCCTCCGCCAGGGTTTCAGCTGTGTGGGTTTTTGTTTGATGGTTCATTGCATATTGTTCCAGTAAGTATCCAGGGGACATTCCCTCAAACAGTAAAAATTACTGCCATCAAAAATTTTACACAAGAAAGTTTTCCGACATCCAGTGAATTCGGATACCGCATTGAATGTCCTGCAAGCAACAATTTTTGGTCGTTCAAAAAAATGGTATAGATCAAATAGTTGTGCAGTTGGTGTCGAGCAGGATTGCATCGTATATATCGGCGATGGGATAGGTTACAAGTTTATTCAAATTTCCAATCTCGAAATTGAAGAAGAAACTGCAATTGATTCAAGAAAAAACAGAATCACTGGCAAATCCGGGCACAATTGAAATAGCAAGCGAATATCTAATCCTTACAATTACCGAAACCTACCGGTAAGCCCCGCGCAAGAAAATTGAATGTGCGATAAAGGCTCTTTGCGATGCTCTAAAAAATATCGATATAGAATACACAAAAGTCAACGGTACGCTTCATGACAACGTGATACAACCAGCGCAAACACTGGCACCTGTAACGGATTATATCCTCTGACCGCCTGGCAAATAAATGAAGGAAGAAGAGAAAAAACAGACAACACCAAAACTTCGCTCCTCTGCGGTAAAAAGAAATCCACACCCGGAATAATCAATCATTCAGGTTCACAGGAAATTCCCTTCCACCTGGCCAGGTTTATTCCATGATTTTTTTTCAATACAATAGCGATCGAACTCAGAATTTCACTTGAATTTCCACAGCCTGATTAAGAGAACAACAGTGTAGGATTTTTTAGCACTCTGTCTATAGAACAGGTCCTCAGTGATAGAGGGAATATGCTATAATAATAGGCATATTCTTTGTTCTGCAGACAGCACGAGCAAAAAGAGCACATAATAGTCTCTTAATAAAATCCGATGTACAAAAAGTGAGAACTTAGCATTATTTTGATTGAGAAAGGAGAAGGTATGAGCAAAGCAAAACTGGAATACATCTGGCTAGATGGATACAAGCCCACTCAGCTGCTGAGAAGTAAAACCCTGGTTGTCGATGGTTTCGATGGAAAAGTGGAAAATGCCCCGGAATGGTATTTTGACGGCTCCTCGACCGAGCAGGCAGAGGGGGGTTCTTCTGACTGTATCATCAAGCCTGTAAAAGTTATCCCGGATCCGCAAAGAAAGAACGGATACCTGGTGATGACAGAGGTGTTGAATCCCGACAAAACACCTCACGTCTCCAACGGACGTGCTACTATTGATGACGACGACGGAGATTTCTGGTTCGGTTTCGAGCAGGAATACGTTCTGTGGGATCTGAACACACACTCCCCATACGGGTTTCCAGCTCCCGGATACTTCCCGGCTCCTCAGGGACCATACTATTGTTCTGTAGGTGCAGAATACAACATCGGACGAGAAATTGCAGAAGAGCACCTGGACGCATGTATCGAAGCGGGCCTGAACATTGAAGGGATCAACTCTGAAGTGATGAAAGGTCAGTGGGAATACCAGATCTTCGCAAAAGGCGCGAAGGAAGCCGGTGACCAGATCTGGCTGGCTCGTTATATGCTGGAAAGAATTGGAGAACAGCATAACGTAAGAATCAATCTCGATCCCAAGCCTGTAGACGGAGACTGGAATGGTTCGGGAATGCACGCGAACTTCTCAAACTCTCTTCTTCGTGAATGTGGTGACAAAGCTACTTATGACAAAATCTGTAGTGCCTTTGGCGCTTCTCAGGAAGTGATCGATGCTCACATCGCTGTTTACGGACACGGAAACGAAAAGCGACTCACAGGTCTTCATGAGACACAGCACATAAGCAAATTCTCTTATGGTGTATCTGACCGTGGAGCTTCTATCCGTATTCCGGTAAGAACTGTTGAGAATGGTTGGAAGGGATGGCTGGAAGACCGTCGTTGCGCTTCCAATGCCGATCCATACAAGGCAGCTGCTCGAATCATCAAAACTGTTAAGAGCGCAATGTAATTCTCAACTTTGAGAATGGATAATGAAGAGCCGTCGGGTGGTTAATTTCCCCGGCGGTTTTTTTATTATCTTGTTTGGGCCGCCTGGAACCAAATCCAACGTCCTTGCGCTTTTGACCCACCCGCAGAAACGAGATATCCGACGAAAATATCTTGCACAGCTAACTGCAAGGCTAAAACCAATAACGGCCATCTATGACCGTTTGACCAATGGCTCTCACATGATTCAGCTCAAAGTAAAATCATACAGGAGAAAAAGTCTTGAAATCAGACTGAAACCTGCCACCCTTTGTTTGTTAATGCCAGTGAGTTAGATTTGCTTTTATACTGGCAGGTTTTCCTTAAATTACCCGACAGATTTTATCTGAATACGCAATATTTGCGTAGAAATATGTTGTAAAATATGAATAAACCATTTTATAAAATAAACAAAATCATTTTAAAAGGATTGTTTTCCATTGCTGGCATTATTTCTGTCATATTTATATTGATTACTCTCATGGAAAGTTGCGGCAAAACCGGAACAAATGCATATGAAAATTGTTTTGAAGCTGACATTGTTGAGATACTTGATTCGGGTAAAATCGGAACAAACGAATTTGTTTTAGTTAATATTACTCGAGGTTTTCAGGATAAACTGGTATTTCTTGAACTTTATAAAAATAGTGTAAAATTCAGTACATGCGGATATCCCGATCAAGAAGCTATTGACTCAGTCCTGTATGATGGCTCTGAACGTTTTGAATTGATAGATGATACATACAAATGGCCGCATTCAATAGTTGTTTCAGGTAGCAAAATCATGATTAATTATGCGAATGAACGAAAGCCAATCAAAGATGTGCCAGTCTATTTCAAGAAATAGTATATTTATATACCAATCTCGCCTTATAGAAAAATAGATTATGGAACAACCACTCTATTCAATTAAGAAAAATACATTCCCTGCTGTATTACTGGGAATCCTATTTCTGATATCTGGTATCGGAGGTCTGGCTTTGCCCTTTGTTCAGGAGGACCCGGAATATTTGTTTGGGATTTC
>JBNKQE010000214.1:0-8367 GCA_050295715.1 Leptospirales bacterium | reverse complement strand
GTGTAGAGTGTAGTGGGATGACTTCCTGTAATAATTTATGCATAGTGCGTATAAGATCTAAATGGAATTCTTTATAACTATTTGTATGAGTTTGTATCGAAATAACTCAGTAACTCATCCAGAGTAATCTCATGGTTTTCTTTTACGATCCCTCCACTGAATGCAACAGAACCCAGGATCTGTTCTTTTGATAGGCCAGAATTTCTCATCTCTTCTACAGGGTGAGCACCGCTTCGTTTGCTGAGTTTTTCACTGCTATCCGTTCCGTATATCAGCGGATGATGGAGGAAAAAGGGATCTGATTTTCTACCCAGCATCCTTGCCAGTTGAATCTGCCTGCCGGTGGAGGGAAGGATATCCTCTCCACGAATTATCATGTCAATGCCCTGATCTTTATCATCAACAGAAACGGCAAACTGGTAGGTCCAATCTCCCCTTGAATCTCGTATGAGTAAATCGCCGCATTGATCGGCAGGTGTCTGAGTAATACTGCCATGAGTTATATCCATAAATGAAATATCCTGCCGCGGAATCTCTACTCGCAATGCTCTATTTTCCATGCGGATATCATCTGCATGGAATTTTCTGCAATGACCATCGTAGGCGGTTTCTTTGCCTTGTTTGTGAACTCCGATTCTGGCTAAAAGTTTTCTCCTGGAACAGTCGCAGAAAAAAACATTTTCATTTTCGGATAACTTCAGAGTATTGAGACGGTATTGTTCCAGTCGTTCACTTTGCTTAAGCCATTTTGAATAGTCATCGACAGGAAATCCCAGCCATTTAAGATCTCTGATTATGGATACCGCATATTCGTCTTTTGATCTATATGAGTCATGGTCTTCCATGCGAAGCACAACACGCATATTATATGCTTTTGCAATACCGAATACGTACAAACAGTGAATAACATGTCCGGCATGAATCTTTCCCGTTGGTGCAGGAGCCAGTCGTGTTGTTCGTCCTTGCAGGGAATGAGAAAATTGCGAAAGCTTACGCGTGAAATTTAAGAAAGCTTCGGATCTGCTCATGTCTGTTGTCTCGCTGCCTGATTTAATAATGCGAAAAAATTTTTGTTATTGTATGGAAAGAGCAATCCCATCATTATAAATCTGATTTCCCTGTCCCATTTTGATTATATACGTCCCTCTTCCGTATTTAAAGTTAAATTTAATTTGAAAACGTTTTTCTGTAATCCAGACCGGTTCAACAGGAGCCGCACCGGTAGAGACAATGATATCATCAACTTTGTATTGTGTATTTTTATTTGGAAATTCAATAATGATTCTGAGGTCTTCGCAGGGAAATTCTGCTTCGAAAAAAAAAGGAAGAATGGGTGTTGTTTTATATTCGATAACCGGGTGCAGAACTGTCATTTTCGCGACAGGAAACAGGAAATTCTGAGTTGCATAATATCTGTTCTCTTTTTGAATGATTCCTGTTTCAAGGAATCGAAATTTCTCATTTAAAATATTTTTCCTGTATATTTCTGACTTCATCCATTTTTCTACAAGGTTTTCAGCCACGGCGATTTCAGTTTCCCCGCTATTATACCCAATATTTTCACGAACTACAGAAAGATAACCCGGAAAGAGATGGAACCAGCGATTGACACTTCCACGATTATCCCTGTCAACATGAGCAAAAAAGTTCTGCTCGACCATGTGTCTGGAATGATATCGGGCCAGTTTTAAGAGTTCAATTTTTTTCTTAAAAGGAGGGAGGTCGTATTTTCTTCTGAGCTCATTTGTTTTATTAAATACAAAATTTTCAATTTTATTTGTATCCAGAACACGTACCGGTTCAGGCGTACAGGTAAGAGAGGATAAGCCGGACAGAAATAATGCAAATATCGTTGAATATTGAATAAATTGTGACATGCAAAAGCCCGTTACAGCGATGGATTTTATTTATAAATACAATTAAGTTACGGTAAATCTGTAAATCTAATTGTCGTTCAGAATAAATGAGAAGATGCTAGAAGTTGGTTTTAGCGTTCAGATGTAAAAAAGAAAAACAATTCATATCATTAAATTTACGTCAATAATGTGTTAAATCTTCTCTCTTTTGTCATGACTGAAGTTCGTGAGCTGTATATTCTTGACACGAATAGAAAAATAGTTGATTCAGAAATCAATTCAATTAAATGGTTATGTTAAAAAATACCAATTATTCTATTTCAAAATTCAAGGGTCAGGGAAGCGGATTTATTAAGATGATAAATAAAACTATTCAGGTTATGGGGAAAAAAAATAGCGGGAAAACCTATCTGGTTAACGCTATTATTAAAGGTCTTCGAGAGCATGGTGTAAGGGCAGGGACTCTCAAGCATACACCGCACGATCATCCTCTGGACAAACCTGGCAGCGATTCAGACCAACATCGAAGATCAGGAGCATTTCCCGCTGTATATGAAACACCCTCCGGAATGGCTGTTTTTTATGATTCAAGAGACCTGAACGAAGAAATACGCACAAAAATACTGGCCACTGCTTTTCAGGATGTCGAAATTGTAATAGTAGAGTCATTCAATGGAAACTATGGGCCCGTGATTGCTGTTGTTGAACCGGAAGATATTTTGGATCTTGATAAAGAGAGGGTTCTTGCGATTGTGAACAGAGAGGGGAAACACAATGAATTTCCTGCCTTCAGAGCGTCTGATAATGAATTGATAAAACATATTCTAAAATGGATAGAAACAAAAAAGATAGAAGCATCCAGTTGCACGGGCAGTTGAGCTGGATAATGGGGAGGATTAGATGACAGGTGAGAAATTCTGTGAATTGCATCCCCAGATGGGTGAACTGTGCAAACTCCTACAAAATAGCGATGGTATATTTGTTAACCAAATTCTGCATGGATTTCTGGAAGAATATGACTCTAAGTTAATGGAAGAACATTACAGGTGTGCCGAGGCTAATTGCGGTATAGCTGTGTTTGAGCGTTTCTTTTCTTACCTGAAGATATTCAAGGATGTCCCCGAAATTCAGGACAGAATAAACAGTAATGATTTTCCATCCGAAGTGCTTGAAAAGTTTGTTTTGTTTCTGCAGAGAAAAAGTATAGAGGAAGGTGAAGATAGCAGGGAATTTATTGAAAATTATCTGGGATTTTTGACTACAGATAAAATAGTAGAGATGATTGCCACGTCCAAATATCTTGTTGATGATTCTGAATTCTTAATACACATTCTGGCTCGACTTGATAATAAATCCATGGATGCACTTCTGGCCCGAACTGATACGATTAAATCATCGCTGATCAAACTTTTCATCGAGTCACCGGAGGAGGAGATTTCAAAAATATTATTTCGAAATCCGATTCTCTATGATTATATGATAATGTTTCTTGAGCTGGAAGGGCGGATGGACGATTCCCAGAATTTTTCCGATAAGTATGAGAGTGTAATTGAAGATGCGAAGCGAATCAGGGATGTTGTTCAGCGTATGGGGCGAATAAACGACAATACAACAGATCAGAAGCAAATGTCTCGCGGTGAGCGAATCGCCTTCATCGTCCGAGAAATATCAAATACTATCGATCCGCTTATAACCTTTGATATAGTCGTCAGTAACGATTTATTTCTGGACGAGCGAGAATTGCAGACAGTTCGAATGCTGTTGAAAGATTCACGCATGCAGGAATATCTACACATATAAAATCAACAATTAGAATACCGGGAGCAGTAATTTTAGAACTGAAGCTATATGCGCCGGAGTATCTTTATGACGAAATTTGTGAATTACTTTTCCTTTTGAATCAATAAGATAAGTGCTCGTTGTGTGGTCCATAAGGTAACCGGCCGCGGATCCATCATTTACCTTCTGGTAAAAAATATTGTATTGATCAGCCACCTGTCGAATCTTCTCTTCTTCTCCCCACAGTCCAATCGCGCCCACATCAAAATAATTAAGATAATCTCTTAATTTCTCCGGAGGGTCCCGCTCAGGGTCGACGGTTATAAAAATTACCTGAATATTTTCGCGGGTTTTTTCTTCGCCAAGTATCTTTTGAACTTTCTTAATCTTGGTTAAAGTAAAAGGACAGGCATCGGGACAGGTCGTATAACCAAAGTAGAGAAGTCCATATCTGTTTTTCAGGTCTGAAACGGAAAAAGAATTTCTATCCTGGTCTATTAATGTGAATGTGCCGCCGCGTATTTCTTCGCCACCCTGAACTGCATCAGGTTTATTGCAGGAAAACATAAATAGAGCAGTAATTAAAGAAAACAGGGGGAGAGCTAAATATCTGGTAGAGATCATGTCAGAATAACAACTCACCCCCGAAAAAAATCAATGATGTTTCATTTCCATTTCAGCTTTTTTTACCGGAGCTTCCACAACGATTTCTCCGCTACCTTTAAAATGCAGAGTAATCATTACTTTTTCCCCTGCTACGGGAAGTTTTTTAAGATCAATAAGCATAACATGAAGACCACCTCGCTTGAGTTCCACACTACCTCCAGCCGGTATGGAGATGGAATCAATCTTCCGCATTTTCATCTGATCGTTTTCGTTAATCATTTCATGAAGTTCTGTTGTCCCGGCAATCTCTGCATTCGCGGACATGAGCACTTCATCTGAAGATCCATTATTGCTAATTTCCATGAAAGCAGCAGACATAGTCTGAGTTTCCGGTACTTCCATTACCCAGGCGCCTTTAATATTTAAATCATATTCTTTTGATGATTTTTGCCCGCATCCTGCGGTAAAAAAAACAGTCAGGCCGAGTGCTAAAACTATAATCTTTTTCATTTGATTCTCCTTGCAGAAAGATTCTACATTTGCTGACACCGTTTACTTTTTCATTTCCAGGCTGCAACTTCTTTTGGAGTATTTCCATGCATATGCATTTTTTTTGCGTCAGTTGAATGTTATTTGCTATTATTAACTCTTATTTTATATTCATTGCGTAGAATCTTATTATAAAAAATCGGTAGAACAACAAATTAAAAGGGAAATAGACGTAACTCATACCCCCTGCAGGTAATGGTATTGCTGTTTCCTAAAAAGAAGAGAACAATCAAAATTCTAACCTGATCGGGTTTGTCGCGGGATTGTAGAATATTCCAGAATAAAGATAGTCAGCTATTAGCCGAATAGATAATGATTGATACAAAAATGATATAAATATTCTCTTATCGCTCTTTCCAACAGGAACCATTTTTTGTGAAGCAGGTCCAATTTTACTGAATGCCTATTATTGCTACGCATGATGTATAAGGTAAATGATTACATGTTCATTATCAACTTGTGCAAGGCAAAGCGATACGAGTTAACTGTAGTATCTGGAACAGTCCATATACAGTAGCATGACTCAGTATAACTGATATTGAGTCAATATGGCAGTCAAATAATAGACGCAGGATAAATTGCGTGTATTAAATTCGCAATTACCTCTTTTTTTTAGAGGAAACCTGGTTGAAGAAATGTTGTCCCGGTAAAAACTGGGTACCAAACGAGGATCACCTCGAAATTATGCAAGACCCTGTGGGTTTGAACGAAGAAGGTTCGAAAAATGGAATCATTTCTGGATTGGTGGCAGCATCTACCCTCGCATATGGACCCAACAGTTTTTTCACTGGGTGCATTTCAGCTAAAATACTATGGTTTGATGTATCTGGTTGCATTTGTGACCACATATTTTATTGCTTTGCATCGAACGAAAACAGAGAAAAATTTCCCTTATGACGCGGAATTTCTGCAGAACCTCCTTATTTATGAAGTCCTTGGTGTAATGGCCGGCGGTCGACTTGGCTATGTTTTATTTTACAACCTTCCCTATTACTTACACCACCCACTGGAAGCATTTCTTCCCATTGGTTTCGGTCCAGGCGGCGTTGAGTTTCGTGGATATGCAGGGATGTCTTATCATGGTGGACTGATTGGAGTGATTCTTGTCGGATTCTGGATTGCAAAGAAATTCAAAGTAAGCTTCTGGAACCTTGCCGATCTTTTTGCTCCTGCGATTCCTCTTGGCTATACATTCGGTCGAATTGGTAATTTCATAAATGGTGAGCTCTGGGGGCGTACAACAGATGCTGCGATTGGCATGTATTTTTCTGATGCACCTGGAGATTTCCTGAGACACCCTTCCCAGTTATATGAAGGTTTTTTTGAAGGGATCGTATTGTTTCTGATAATGTGGGGTGTTCGAAAAATGAGAAAGCCGGAAGGCTCCAGTCTTTCTATTTACCTTATTGGTTACGGTACATTTCGCTTTTTTATAGAATTTTTTAGAGAGCCTGATGCTCATCTGGGAACAATATTTCTTGGTTTCAGCATGGGACAATTACTCTGTTTTGGAATGATTGCTGCAGGGATTGCTTTTTATGTTTATCTATCAAAGAGAGATCCCGAGTGGCGTGAGAAAGAGCGTATAGCACCGGAACCATATATTGCAGCAAGTGGAAAATAACCGGACTGAAAAGCCAGTATTTCTTTTCGATATGGATGGGACGTTGATAGATGCGTCCCCGGCCATTTACAACAGCGCTATTGTGGCGCTTAAAACAGCTGGTATAGGAGATCCTGGAAGAGCGGTAATTGAATCACAAATCGGTTTACCGCTGCCAGATATGTTTCGAGCTCTTCATGTGAGAGAGAATGACATTGAGAGTGCTGTCGAGTCATATCGTCAGGAGTTTCGTCGTTCTGGTCGATCCGGGACTACACTGCTCCCGGGTGCTCTGGAAGCCTGTAAAATGGCTTCGGAGAATGGACGAACAGCCGTTGTTACAACCAAGACCGGATGGTATACAAGAGAGCTGATTGTTTCGCTTGGTATTGGTGATTACCTGGAAACTGTTGTTGGATATGAAGATGTCAAGAATCCAAAACCTCATCCGGAACCCGTATACCTTGCAGTGGAAAAACTTGGACTTCCCTCTATTGCAGATAAGCCTGCCGTTGATCATATCTGGATGATTGGCGATACAAAATATGATCTTGGGGCTGCCATAAATGCCGGAGTCAGATGTGCCATTGTTCCGGGTTTTGGGAAGTTGAAAGATCTACCTGATGGAGTTGTATCCGGAGGAAACGTTTATGATGTCGTTAACCGAATTTTGCATGAAGATCGCATAATTTCTCGACAGACTGACCCGCTGCATGCTTGAGTCAGGAGATGCATTCTGCAATAGACGTGTTTTACCTGACCGCAGTTTTTTAGAATAATCAAATTCCTCATGCATAAACACTGCAAGCGCTCAAGCTGTAACTTAATTTTATTTCCGGGCAATCCAAAAATAATGAATCTGTTTCAATTCATGATGATTTATTCAATAAAAATTATATGAATTGGTGTTGCATTTATCTCTGTAATTGGCCAGATTAACGTATAATTTATGACTTCTCCATCCAGAACCAGAATAACCGTTCTTGCGGCAGGTGAGTATTCCGAAGTGGCCTCTATGGCAGCTCTTGCGGAAGCACTGTCCAATCATGGAGCTGACGTTCTACTTGGTTTACCTTCGCGGCTTGAAAAGCATTTTGAAAATTACAACGTAAAGAAATATCCATTGCGATATGAATTTGAGAAACACATGGACAGGGAGAGCTGGAAAAGTGTTATTCGCAAACCTTTCAGTCAGATGAAGCTATGGCGAACATTGCTGGATCCACTTGTGAAACACTTTCTTGTGGACAGCTGGGATGCCTCAAGAGATGCCAGTGTGATAGTTTATAATGATTTAGCCTTTTCCGGATACCATATTTCAGAACGAAAAGGTATTCCGGCGATAAATGTCCGTTTTTTTCCCACGTTCATTCCGACACGCAATTATCCGCTTCCCGGTTTTGTTCATCCCCGGAGGCGATTTGGATATAAAGTCAATTTATTATCATACAGAAAAACATTAATCCAGGGACGTTTATTCATTGCCACAATCAACAGGTGGCGAAAAGAGCAACTGGCATTACCGACAATAAATTATGACTATGATCGTTTTTTTATTCAGGGACGTCCTGTTTATCAGATCATTGCCGTTAACAGGTCACTTGAATCTCCGGAAGAAGACTGGCCTGAAAATATATTCCAATCAGGATTTATTCTTAAGGAAAATAGATCTGAAAGCCTCCCCGAATCCGTAATAGAATTTCTCAATGCCGGAGATCCTCCGGTTTGTGTGACTCCGCTTCGTGGTGACCGGGAAGAAGTTCGTTATAAGAAAGGATTAATAATGGATGCTCTTGTTGCTTCGGGAAAGAGGGGGCTTTTTCTCTGTGAAAAACCCGATGGCGGAAGTCATCGATCTTCTGAAAATATGATTGAAGCAAATCAAGATATAAGTATTCAACTATTTTCACATGTTACATCTGTTATAAGCGAAGGTGAAACTTACTGGCTTGCTCATGCGATGACTGCGGCCCG
>JBNKQE010000213.1:0-8399 GCA_050295715.1 Leptospirales bacterium | reverse complement strand
AAATTTTCGAGTTAAGTCCATCAAACCCTGAGCTATTTATTACAAGACATGGAACGGGATATGAGCTCGCCCCGGAGACAGAAAACCGATAGAACGACAACTGGATAAAAGTAGTGCCGGTGAGTTTTGATTTAAAAAATTATTCCCCCTGAGGCATGGAATCGGCATTCTGACCGGAAAAATAGAGTAGTATCACTGCCCCTTTAAATCAGAAAATAGACTCCGGCAATGATATTATGACGGGATACCCCGAAGATTACAGGTAAGGTAACGTTATGACAGAAACATCCACAATTGTAAAAGCCCTGAGAGGCGAAGCTACAGATAGAATCCCATTCTGGTTTATGCGCCAGGCAGGACGTTACCTTCCGGAATATAATCAGATTCGCAAAGATACAACATTCATTGGATTGACTCAAAATCCCGAGCTTTCATCGGAGATCACCATACAACCGCATCGTCGATTTGCCACTGATGGAATTATCATGTTTGCTGATATCCTTACACCGCTACACGGTGCTGGTGTTCCCCTTCATTTTGAAGAAAAAAAGGGACCGGTACTTGAAAAAACAATTACGAATGAATCAGAACTCAGTCTGATTGATAGTTTTGATCCTGAGAAAGATACATCCTATGTAGCGGAGCTTCTTACCCGGCTGCGCGCCTACATCGATGGACTTGATCTTACGGAGAAACCAGGACTTCTGGGATTTGCCGGTGCTCCCTTTACAATGGCCAGTTACCTTATTGAGGGCGGAACTTCGAAAAAGTTTGAGCTAACAAAAGAGATCGTTTTTAAGAATGAAGCCTTCTTTCACAGATTATCCGATCGCATTGCTGATATGACAATCGACTATCTTCGAATGCAATTAAAATTTGGAGCTGATGCTGTACAACTTTTTGACTCATGGGGAGGAGTACTCTCTCCCGACCACTATCGCGAATTCGCACTGCCCTATTTGAAAAAAATTATATCCGCCCTTCATGACGGAAATAATGGTCCGGACAGGAAACCGGTTATTCTATTTGTTGGAAATTCCAGTCATCTACTGGAAGAATTAAATCAAGCTGGATCTGACACGGTAAGTCTTGACTGGCGAACAACTCCTGAAATGGCGGATAAATACATAGACGCAGGCAAAGGTATACAGGGGAATATGGACCCCATGATTCTCTACGGCACAGTCGATCGGACTATCCACGAAACTAAAAAAGTCCTGGAAAATCTATCGCATCGAAACGGTTACGTTTTTAATCTTGGCCATGGTATCCATCCGAAAGCGCCCCTGGAATGTGTCGAAGCAATGGTTAAGACTGTTAAAGAGTTCAAACGAAAGTAACATTCTTACGTTACATCTCAGATTACAGTCAGAACAAGCAAATTAATTATTGGTGAGAATGAAGATTACCGGGGAGACTCGAAAAAGCCGCCCCGATAATTAATAGACAATTTATATAACTTTAACCAACATTACGCCGGTGGTACTGGAGGTGTTCCTCCTCCTGCTGGCGCTGCTGCTGGAGGTGGAGGTGGAGGAGCAACCTTCTTCTTGAGAAAGATAGAAGCGGCAATCGCAGCAACACCCACTCCAATCAAAATAATCGCAAGTACCGGACGATATGCAATCCAGGCAAGTGCTATAACGATCATGGATATCAGCAAAGACAAGCCTCCGGCAATAATACCAAGCCCGAATCCTACAATGTCCCCGAGCATAGGAAGAACATCACCAAGAACAGAGAGAGGTTTCATAAGCATCATCAATCCAATGAACATTATAACAATTCCTCCCAGGCGAACAAGCCATGTACGCGTTACATTCGCATCCTGAGCTGCCTGAAACATCTGTTCTGCTGGCTTGTTTCCTCTGTCTACAAGTAAAATTGTTGTGTCGTATTCTGTCTTAAAACCTGTAAACGAATTACCATTCTGCTGAGCTACAACGCTTATCTCACCGGCAGGAACATAATCAAAGGAAATTCTTACATCTCCAACCTGCGGATTCAGCGGATCACCGAAATAAAGATAGCCACCCTGAACACTTCCTGTCCTGTCACCAACAGAAACATTGGCTGCTGCCGCAAGACCGGCGTCGTCCACATCCTGACTTCCTGATATTTCAGAAATAATAGGATCTGCCGAATAAGCTCCCAGTTTCACCCCTGATGCAGTGAATGTTTTTTCTGCAATTGGCATACTTCCAGGATTCGTATGTCCCTGACTTTTCTTAAAACTGGATGAATTATTAACTGTAGAGGACCAGTCAGTATCATAAGAATAAGTGGTAACAGTTTCAGTTCCACCACCCATCTTCTTCTTTGTTTCAGATTGTGAGTGTTCCTGCCACTGGTACATTTCTACGTCACGAGAAACCGATAGCGCATTCTCAGGAGCAACGGAAAACTGTGTATCCTTTGCGGGAACACCAACAACCAGATTTCCTGTCGTGTGTATCAGTTTTCCCTGATTCGATGCATCTACGGAGACAGAAGAGACAGATGCGACCTGAGCAGCACCACTTTCGAGTCCTTTAGCCGTTTTTACCGCGCATCCCTCATTCATCCACAATACGGGAATAGAAACAATAAATAGAATGACGCCAAAAATCATTCCTTTGATCGAACCGCCAATTCGGGATAACCAGCCCTGGCTTGAGGTTTCCGTGAAGCTATCGCCTTCGGAAAAATTATCTCCAGTCATTTAAGACCCTCCTGTTCATTCATATAACTACTGAAAAGTAAACCATCGCATTATTTATACTTTCTGCATAAATAATATATACTATTTATTCTGTCCGCAATAATTAGAAACGAACGTTATTTTCGTATATTAGTATACTACACATTATATTCAAGTAATATACATTAATTTCTAAATTTTATTATAACTACTCACCACGTATTATGTGATTGAGAAATTGGAGTCCCTTCCATTATCGGAGCAAGCGGACATCCCTGTCCGGTTGCTCCGAAGTAGGTCCATCCATGGACCTTGTAATACAAAGGACTCCAATTTCCATCCATAAGAGAACTTCATGTTATAGAGACTGTTGGATGAAACAATTCACCTATGGATAGCTGAATTGTTTCTTTTTATTATACAGATTTCCAAAATATTGATTCATTAACTGAGTAGTTACATTTTATTTTGAGAATGCATTAACTTTTTAAATAGTCCTAACGGCTCTTTGCGCATTCTGATAATCAAAAATGATATATTACTATTTCCCCATAGGTGACTGAAAGACAAAAGGGACACCTGGATTCTTTGACATGGGCACAAAGTAAAATGTTGTATTTGGCGAGTTTACAATTTCTTTTTGCATACCAATCGCATACCGCTGATCATAGAGGTGCCAAACGATATTGAAAAATCATTTGCAAGTCATGAATCCTTTCGCTTCCTCTCTCTTAAATTCAGCCTGTCTTTTATATTACAATATGTGAAAATAAGTATTTCGTAATGAGATAACTTGATTTACAGAACTGTAAAGCAGGGTATGAATATAAATCAGTGACAGTCAATTGCAGTAATTCTAAATATGTTCGACATGAAAATCAGCAGCGTTCAGCAGCGTTGAAAAATCAGGATGAAAACTTCATTATTTCATCCTCATCTTCAGTGTCGCGTTTATCAAAGACTGGAATTTCATCCTCTTCATTTACGGAGTGAGCCCCATCCGGCGGAACAACGTGAAATTCTACCTCATCGACAATCCTGGATTTATATGCAATGCGCAATAAATAATTTCCCGGATTCAATGGATCATATTTCTGACGAATAAACCCTCGACTGAATCCGCTCTTTTGAACTCGAACATGGCGAAGTTCAATCTCAACAGGTTCCGGAGATAAATTGTTTTCATAAAGTGAAGCTAGAAAGCCTTCGTCATCATAACTCCCCTTTTCAATCATATAGACCCACCAGATAGTCTCATAATTATAAAAATATATGTTGCTACGTGAATAGTGAAATTCATCTTCCACCAACAAACTCAGTTCCGGGTTATTCAGCCCCCTGTCATCAGTAGAAGACCAGCCAAATTCACCCTTGATTTTCGTAGAACATGAGAGGATGCTTATAAGCGATACAAAAATCATTATTCCTGACAGATAAGATTTCATTATCAAAACCCCTTCTCTTCCGTTAATTCTATAATCAACTCTGACTGCCACCGCGGTATATTAAATATGGACGCAAGCGCGTAGATTTGAAGCTTGTTCCCTTTGTATTCACGGCGCAAGTTATCTACTATCGCTCCGAGTGAACCAGGTCTTGACATTCCTTCGCCAATCAACTCTCTGGATTTCTTCTCATCTGTATTAAATTTTCGCTGATAGGATCTATTCAGGAAACTGGCGATCAATGAACTGTCTTCCGAATATGCCTGCAAAGCATTATTTATACGATAGTACAGTGTTCGTCCTCTCTCTTCACCCATGCTGTTAATGAGTGTTGAGTAAACAGCATCCCTGTATACATTCCTGGATTTATACCTGGTTTTGATAGTAGAGAATGATTTCCCTGTAATCTTAACGTTTTTCTTATTTCTCCTGGAAGAACTCTTTTTCTTTTTTACGGGATTTCGAGCAGTTGATTTGACCGGATGCACTGCTGAGTCTTTTTTAGCTTTGTTCGGCTGCGAATCGAAAATTTCTTTTTCAGAATCATCCTTTTTTTCATTTTCAGCTTCGTCGGGAATATACGATTCCTGCAAAGTCTGACCGGATGTGGCTGCGTTCGTAGCGGACACCTCCTCCTTAATTTCCGGAAGCGGTAGTAACTGTTTATAACTATCCTCAAACCACAAACTCATACCGGCCTGGTAATATGCGAGAGGCATATGCCGCTCTCCCTCTGAAAGATGGGAGGTATCTTTTTTCATCCGAAACATTGTATCGGTAACCATTCTCTTAAGCTTCGCATCTTCGGCAGATATTCGCAGCCTGTCCATCAAATCCCATATCTCTTTATCATATCCCCATTTGACTATGGAGTCCAATGCGAAAGGAAGTCCCGGTTCTGTAGATGTCCTTGCCTTTTTAAGTATGGATAAAATTAAATCCCGTGACCCCCTGGTTTCGCCCATTTCGGATAGTTTCTCAAGTGCGACCAGATTCGCCGGGTGGTCTTTATCACGTGCGACAGATAGCAAATAGGCCTCGGCTCGCTCCCCGCCAAGAGAAACCAGAGCGTCCATTCCTTTGACAGGATCATATCCAGCTTCAATGTTTTCAATGATTGAATCAGCTGCAGGCCGGTATTTCTTATTTACAAAATAATTTAAAAGCTCTTCATCCATAAATAATGTGCGTTTTCGAACATTCTGGTGAAGAACTTCAGTTGATCTATCCGACTCCTGATTTTTAAGAGCCTGAACAACTTCATACTTTAGTTTGGCATTGGAAAGAACATCTTCCAGGTTAAGAATCTCACCCAGAGCATCTGCGGCAGCTGGATTTGATGAGCCGGAAAGATTTTGAACAATCGCACGTCGCTCATCGTCAGTATTAGCATTCTTGAAATTCTCAATTACCCGCTCACTGTCGATGGAAGAACTATCATTTAATTCGGATTCAGAGGTATTGTTACCGGATGCTTGTTTATTGGGCTCCCCCGTGGAAACACATGATACGAGAAGTGTCATTATGACAATTACCGCTGGAAATGTATTATGTCGGAAACGTGCCCCTGAATTCAACTTTGAAAACAACTTCTGTTCAACCATATAAGAGATCCTGACAGGAGTATATCCCTGGATCAATTATCGGAAGTATCGCTCTTTTCCTCGATAATTCTGGCACGTTCAGTTATATCTTTTACAGAATGATCTCTTCTATGACTGACAGATCCGGGGTCATAGCGAAAATCCTGTGCACCACGGTTCATACGTTCAACATGATCTCCAAACCTGGCAAAAACGTGCAATACTCTGCTGATAATTGCCCAGATAAAATATAAAACAATCGCAATGGCTAAAATTTTGAATAACATAGTAATTTAGGTTAAAGATAATGATTCCAGCAGTAGATTCAATACCTTTACAAGTTTCTACTGGTCTTTTTCCTGGATGTAGGAGTAGATCGATGTGTCAACAGTGGATCTGAAAATCTGATTTTCCAGCACCAAAGAGTAATTGTGGAAGGCTTTTTGAATTAAATCATTCATTTCCAGACAGGATTCTGTCAGATCTTGTTCTCTTTTTTGAGGATCAATGGCCTGTGGAATCCGGCTTAAATATTGAAATACCTGAAAAAGGCTCTGGTAATCCGCTCCAGCCTGTTCAACTTTTTCTGCACCGATTTTTTTTGAAATGCGGCGCAGTTTTCGATACAGAAGCCCGAGAAGCACGATTCTTCTCCGGGCAAAAGGGTCATCCATGTATTGAGAAACTCATTCCCTGTTCACGTTTTTTGGCAGCAGTGGTTTCCGTCTTCCCGCCATCTTTTTGTGCAACCTCTTCCCAGGCTGTTTTTAATTCACCAAGGTGTTTCATAACTTCATCAACAATAGCTGCATCTTTATCCATGTTGGCTTCCAGAAGCCTTTTTTTCATATACGCATAAACATTGAACAGGCTCTGGGCAACTTCCCCACCTGCTTCCATATTAAGTGATAGCATTAATTCCGTAATGATATCCTGCGCCTTAAGGATGTTTGAATTTACAACATCGTATGTTGTATGACTCATATTATCCCGGGCTATCTTCAGAAACCTCAGGGCTCCATCATATAGCATGACGATTAATTTTCCCTGGTTTGCCGTTGATATTTCCGTGCTTTTATAAGCTTCGTACTGATTTTGCCTGTTCAGTGCCATGATGAACTCCTGTGTTAGCCCTATCGGCGGAAATTCACTTTCACTTAATCATTGTGAAAAAAAGATACCATTCCCAATCATAATATGACGAATCCATCCAGGTTTTACCACAGTTTATAATCCAGGGCATGTATTAATTTGCCTTCAACATTCCCTGCCCCAGTAAAATCAGGATCAAAACCCCCATTCCGATTCGGTATAATACAAAAACCAGTGTTGTATGAGTCCTGAGATAGCGAAGTAATCCATAAATTGCAGCATATCCGCTTACAAAAGCAACTATGGTACCTATCAACAGACCAACAGGACCTGCCTGGTAGATTTCATCCCACTCCTTTATGAGTTCATATACTCCTGATAATCCAATTGCAGGAATTGAGAGTAAAAAAGAGAATCTCATGGCAGCTTCCCGGGAAAAACCGAGCATCATACCCATTGTTAGAGTCGTACCTGATCGGGAGGATCCTGGAATCAAAGCCATGCTCTGTGCAAATCCCACCCACAGAGCCCGTTTCCAGGTGACATCTTCCATTTCCAGCTCACCGGAACTGAGACGATCCACAATCCAGAGAATTATTGCCAGCACGATCAGTGAAGTTGCAATTACATATAGAGATCTTGCATCCCCGGTAATGAAGTCCTTGAACAGTAGGCCAATTACCGAAATCGGGATGGTTCCAAGAATAAGATACCACGCCATTCGGGCATCGGGATGACCGAATGGATCCCCGGACACAAGTCCTTTCCAGCTTGCGATAGTTACATTGTAAATATCATCTCTAAAATATATAAGCAGGGAAAACAGCGTACCCATCTGGATGACGGCTGAGTAAGCTGCGCCCGGATCCGGCATATCGAGAAAAGCCGGTATAATTCTTAAATGTGCAGTACTTGATATTGGTATGAATTCGGAGAGTCCTTGCACCAGTCCGAGAAGAATTGCCTGTCCAAAAGATATCATATTTTTTTTCCTGAGAGAGGGTCCTTACAACCTGAAAATTGCCCTCTTTCCTGGCAACTCAATCAGACCACTTTCTGCAGGAAAAACATACTACTTTACAAGGGGTGTCATCTCTTTTGCGGTATCTACCCATCTGCGAACTTGAATCAAACCTGGCACGCGCTGAACCATTCTCTTTTTTTCATTTATAACAACCATATCTTCATAGAGACGATCCGGATTCTGTCTGGCAAGCTGCCTCAAATCTTGCACTCCAATGGCTTCAAGGAGACCTGCCTTATGGCCGGCTATCCCTTTGATTCGAAACAGATCAGCAAGCTTCACCCACCTATGAATCATCTTTTCGTTAATTTTCGACTCCGATGCCAGCAGCTTTCGTCCAGCAGGATTTCCGGCCCTGCCAAGTAGATCGTGTATTGTATGGATACCCATGTCACGCAACTTTATCTCGTACTTTCTTTCAAGTCCGTCAATTCTATCTAACTTCATGAACCCACTTCTCCAGAAGTTTTTTTTGTTTTATATATCGGTTAACTAATCAGTCAAGAAAAAGAATTATTTTCCGTTTTTTTTAATATTTTTATTGAAGGTATACGGAGTATTAATCTGCTAACTAT
>JBNKQE010000212.1:0-8417 GCA_050295715.1 Leptospirales bacterium | reverse complement strand
GTTGAAAAAGTTGATATGGAGGCCAATCTGGCCATTTTGCGAACGGATGATCCTGATTTTTTTGAGGATCTAAAGCCGTTGCAATACGGTTCCGATCCGGAACCAGGCGACAAAGTCGATGCTGTTCGAGTTGATGATAAATTTAATATTCACAGCGAATCTGTATCCGTGACTGATATCTCTGCCACTCCGGATTATGGTTATACATACCTCCCATCGATATTTTTTCGAACATCAGAATCATTTGATAGTGGTGGGATACTGCTGGATCACCAGGGAGTAGCCGGTTTTATTGAGTATTCCGAAAAGGATAAAAAAGTGGAGTCCACTCCGGTTTCCGTTCTACAGGCATTTGAAAAGATGGAGCCGGGTGAAAAGTATAAAGGTTTTGTTTCACATGGATTCGTATTGCATGACCTTGTAGATCCTGTTCAGAGAAATTATTATGGTCTCAGTAAAGATTCAGGTGGAGCGCTTGTTTCTCGCGTATTGCCAGGAACATCCGCCTGGGGCGTACTCAGGCAAAAAGATGTCCTGCTCTCCATTGATTCCCATGCAATCGATAATCGGGGATATTATGAAGATCCGATTCTGGGCAGGCAGGCCGCATATATGGCCCTGGCCCGTGAAGGTAATAAAATTCGCCTGCCAGGAACTACTGCAAAAATTCGTATTTTGAGAGATGGCAAAGAGATGAATGTCTCTATGCCGCTTCGATCTTACAAGGGGCTGGCAGAACGTATCCCATGGATGCTGCAGGAACAACCCTCCTATCATATTGAGAACGGTTATGTTTTCACAGAGTTGTCCGTTCCCTACATGGGAGAAGTTTTTGGCAGAAGATGGAAAATGGGCTCGGGTGAGTATGCCTATTTATTTCTTACAGAAAGATATTATAAAATTCCCGGGAATGACCGCATTGTTATTATAACCAGGGTGCTTCCTGACGAAGTGAACAGAGGTATGGAGAGGATGTTTCCTGTCACCGTTGTGTCTGCCGGGGGGGATCCTGATAATGTTAAAAATATTAAGGCTCTTGTGAAGACATTTGAAAAGAGTTCCGGAATAGTAGAGCTTGAACTGTCCGATAATAGAAGAATTTATATTGATTTATCGAACAGGAAGAAAATTAATAATAGAATATCCCGAAGATATGGTATCCCGGTCATGTCATTTACGGGATCCGGAGATTGATACAGCGGTTTTTTTCCAGATATCTGGTATTTGTTTATGTCCGAGTATTCCGAGCAGAGTTCATCCGATAAATTAATCCCCGGCAATCTGTCCATCCTTCATGTGGAAGATGATGAGAGTGTAAGAGAGAGCCTGGTTCGTTTTTTGCAAAGGCGATTTCACAGAGTCTACAGCGGAGTGAATGGTCAGGATGGGCTGGATCTTTTTCTCAAACACACACCGGATATTGTTGTTACGGATATTCAGATGCCTGTTATGGATGGGCTGAAAATGGCAGAGGAGATTCGTAAGTACAGTCCCTACCAGCCAATAGTCATAACAACCGCCTACAGTGAAATTCCATATATGAGCCGTGCAGAGAGTCTGGGTATTCAGCGCTACTTGAGAAAACCAATCATGAAAAAAGATTTTCTTGCTTCGCTCTATGAAATCTCTCTAACTCTAACAAGATATGATGCGGCTAACGCTATATCCTCCAGGGAGATACTGGATCGGATCACGGACATAGCCCTTTTCGGAAATGGCGGAAAGATTCTTCATATGAATAAAAGAGCGGAAGAAATGTTTTGTGACAGGACTGCCCCCGGGTTTAATCCGGAAGACCTGCACCCCGATGATATTTTTTTTGATGGGAAAATGCCCGGGAAGTGGGAGGGAGTTGTTGAAATTCTCAGGAAATCCGGGAGCGGAGATCCGGGTCATCATTGCATTGGAGTGAAAACCACTGAGGGAGCAAGTAAAGAGGTGTTTTATCCAAGGCTCAGCTTCTGTGGTAGAACGGGAAATTTTACACTTGTTTTTGCACAAGATAAACCCTTTGATTTCTCCATGCCTGCCGGGTTGTTGTAATGTTATGAAAATAAATCGAAGTGATGGCCATTGAAGTAATAGCCTATCTTAAGTAATACTTCATACCGATATTTGCACGGATGCTATCCTTGTAGGATTCATTCTCATGATTCAGGCGAATGCGATAGACAGGTAACTCAATCATTGCCTGGAATATCATGGATTTCCCTGACAGTTGCAGACCGGGAGTGAAAAAAACAGTCCCGTATTCGGTACTGCTCACATTTTCTCCCTGGTAGGTGTCTGCCATGTAATAATTTGATGCAAGCCCGACTATCAGGTTAATCGGTTTATCAACAATATCGTTCCCCTGGCCCAGACCGTATCCGATAGAAATGGCTGTTGATATCTCATCACCCGGATCGTATTGCTCATTCCCCATTATCCATTTATGCCCCAGTCCGAATTCGAACCAGGCTTTGCGGGTAAGGTAGGAGAGGCTTACTCCGCTCTCCAGGCGATAGCCTGCCATGTTGTTTCTTTCCATGTTGGAAGCGGCAGTATCCATATCACCTTTTTTAAGCGGTACATTTAATGTCTCTCTAAACTCAATTCTGTATTTGCCGTTATCAACTGCCTGGTACTTTCCATGAAGCTGCAGGTAGCTTGTGCCCGTACTTGTATTATTGCCGGTATCCGATTGATATTTGTTTATGTTGTATTCCAGGCCACCGCCAATATAGAGATTCCCGATCGTGGCTTCAAGTGGAAGCATGAGCGGGATAGTAAAGCTCTCAAGCCTTGCCCCGTTTTTTGTCTGACTTTGATACTGGAGTGATCCACCCACAGGGATGGAGGAGTTTGTCAATTGCAGAGAGGACCTACGGGAATAGGGTGCATTTATCTCCTGGGCAGTAACAGGATTGCTTATTGCCGCAAGAAGAAAGATAAATGCCGCGACTGCGCGTTGAGAGGTGTCTGGAAACATATTTATATTACTTTATTAAGATCTTCGAGTGAGAATTCAAATGACCCTTATGCAAGGTATATGTTATAGAACAAATAATACATCCGTTTTTCCACTGAGTCCGTAAATTTATTACTCTTTTCTACACTTTTTTATCAATTTGAAGTCATTCAAGCATGATTTTTGGACAATAAGGGAGTCCCTTATCTAAAATGGAATAAATACTGACCGGTATTGTTACAGTCGATTCGTGTATGACGTGATAGCCTGTTATGCTTTGATGTAACGCTCATATAGAATTTAACCCATTCATTTCCATGCAATAATGAGGTATGCTTTCATGCGGTTATTGAGAGGATTATGTCCGGTGGTTTAACTTTTTCTTATTGCATGATTTAAAAAAGGGAGATAGCTACTGCAATTCAGGTGTTCCACTTTCCGATGCTATAGTGATCGATATTTTGAACCGGAGCGGACAGTGTGCAGCCATGAATGGTTTTGTGGTATTAAAAATGGAAAGCATGCAAACTATGATTGGTTTGAACCCGGGGGCAGATGTTCATGAAGGGCTATAGAGAGAAAATGAGTGACTTTGTGACGCGGATGTGGAATAATCCAGCCCTCAGAAATGTGTCCGTACAAAAGAAGGAGAACCAGATCCTTGGTTTTATTAAGGATAATTCGGGACAGCTGAAAGGAACTTTTGCAAAGCCGGATTATTTTCCGGATTTCAGCTGGGATGATATTATACGGCTTCTGTTTACCGAATTGACCGAGAGAGTCATCCAGAGCATGGAGCCCCGCATGGACGGAGTGATCAAACAGCTTGTGCACCAGTCATTTTTTGATGCCTGTGCTCCTGATGCTCACGTTGAGGATGTCAGCCCTGTTCGAGTAAAAGAGTTTCTTATGACGGCCATGCGTTCCAAGGCGATGCGTGATCATATAATCCAATCTCTGGATGCTATTTCATACAAAATTTTTGATAAATATGTTCCGGTGGCACTGGAGCGTCGTAAGGTGATCTACTATGAGATCATTCGCCGGGATCGGCTCGATATCCCCGAGCAGTGGATCCCATCATATCTGAATTTCTGTACTCTATTTCGCCCCTTTTTCTGGCATAAGATTAAAGGAAATATAGGAACAGAGAGTATGGTCAGCCTTTCGAGTGTTTATCGGAACAAGAAAACTTACGATGATACAATTGAGCTGCTTTCCGGCGAAATCAATCAGAACATGGGGAATATCCCTCTGGAACTTTACAGGCCAGGACTCGATAGCTGGCTGAATGCAGAAGAGAACCCTGACCAATCGGGGATTTCTAAATTTATATCTATTCTTGTGAGCCGTTCACAGGATATAGATTTGACCCAGGATAGGGATCGAGGTGCCGAGACACCTGATAAATCATGGTTTAATATTAATAGAAGAACGGCACGTTTTTACGGTTACGATGTTAAGTTCCTGGATGAGCTCTATCAGATTGCCAGTGAAGAGGGATGGTAAAAAATGATGAACCAAAAACGCCACAGTCAGGATCACTTCAGTCCTGTTATAGAGTATCTTGTAATTGGTGTAATTCTTCTCGTTATAATCCATACAATGGTCGAGGAATTTGCCATCCTCTTCAGGTGGAGTCATACAAATATTAATTATATAGTGATTGCCGGTTTCTTCTTTGATCTGTTCTTCACGGTTGAGTTCATCGCAAGGTCCATTGTGACAGGAAGGAGGCAAGGTTTTAAGAGGTACTTCTTCTCAGAGAGAGGATGGATCGATTTGCTGAGTTCTGTCCCCCTGCTTCTTCTTGTTTCAGGGCCGTCTCTTTTTATGATTGCCATGGGTATGGAGTCCGAAAGCGCTACCCTGGAATTTTTACACATATTGAAGACGGCGAAGGCTGTAAGGGTTACCAGGATTTTGCGCCTGATTCGAGTTGTTAAACTATTTGGTAAAATTCAAAATACTGAATCGGCAATGACCAACAGGCATGTGGGAGCTATCTCCACAATTGGTGTGATCGCATTGATCATAACTCTGGGGTTTCATCATCTCATTCCAGGTGTGCGCATTGGTGACCATGGTGATTATATAAAGCAGCGTCTTGAGGAAATCACACCCATGTTCAAGATGATTCCTGCCGGTACAGCATCTGAAAATGTAATAGTAAATCTTCTAAAGTCAGATCCGCGAAACGGTGATGTCATAAGAGTAAAGAATAAGCACGGGGAGTCCATTTACGAAAATCCTGATGCACATCAGCTTCACTTTACATCCTTTCATGATCGAGAGATTCCTCTGGATGGAGGATACACAATTGCACTTTCGTATCATCCGGCCGAGATGGACAATGCAAGAGTAAATTTGCTTATACTGTTCGGTGTTCTGGTCGTTATAACGGGATATATACTCTTCTATACTCGAATTTTTGCACAGCAAATAGCTGATCCCATATTTGTAATGGACAAAGGGATTCGCCGCTGGGATTATAACCTCGAAGTTAAAATTCATGAACATTTCGAAAATGAAGAAATTTTCATGCTCGCACAGGCCTACAATGCAAGATGGCTGCCTCTTAAAAATAGACTTCGCAGAGGTATGAAGAGTCGGAACCAGGAAAAGTCGGTTCTGAAAATGGATGACTTCAATTTTACCTGAAGAGCTCCGGGCAGACGCATTTCGTCTGTACTGAATTTATTGAGAGAACTAATGATACACCCTGATAACAAGTGGAAACATCGATGGGATACGATTGTTACTTTATTTACAATTTATATCGCCGTAGAGATCCCGGCCAGGCTGGTACTTAAATACCATGACCCTGGATTCTTGCGTTTGACAAGCATAGCAATCACTGTAATATTCTTAATTGATATTATTATACATTTTCGAAGTTCGTCGTATGTAAACAATTATCTTGTTACGTCTCCGCGGTCCATTGCGCGTATCTATATCAAAACCTGGTTTTTCCCGGATCTGATAGCTGCACTTCCGTTCAGTTATGTTATTGGAGAGTTGTTCCTTGGGTATCCTCATGATTCCTATATAGTCAATCTATTGTGGGCAACAAGATTGATCCGAATATTTCACCTGATGAGCCTCTATAAAAGGTGGCAGGAAATAAGCGCTTTTAATCCGAGTGTCTTGCGATTGTTATTTTTTATATTCTGGATCTCATTGATTGCACACTGGGCTGCCTGCGGTTGGATCATGCTGGACGGTATCCAGGAACAATTCGAAATAACGGAATTGTATGTTCGTTCTCTCTACTGGTCTGTGACCACATTGACCACCGTCGGATATGGAGATATTACTCCGCATACAATACCCCAGACAATTTATAACATGATCGTTATGATTCTCGGAGTTGGTATTTACGGTTATGTAATTGGTAATATTGCAAGCCTGCTTGCCAATATCGATGTGGCCAAGGCACATCACCAGGAGAAGATGGAACGGATCAATGCCTTTCTCAAATATAGAAATATTCCACCGTCACTCGCTCAGAGGATCACGGGTTATTACAAGTATCTATGGGAGAGTCGTCTCGGCTATGACGAGTCAACGGTCATATCCGATCTGCCGCCTGGATTGAAAGGGGAGATCAGTCTCCATTTGAATAGAGAGATTATTGAAAAAGTTCCAATGTTCAAGGGTGCGGGTGAAGAACTCATCCGTGAAATTGTTCTCCATCTCAGGCCGATGGTTGTAACACCGCAGGACTATGTTTTCCGAAGGGGGGAGCTCGGTGATGAGATGTATTTCATTAATCGTGGTTCCGTTGAAATTCTGGCTCCTGATGGGGATGTGATTGCCACGCTTTCAGGCGGAAGCTTCTTCGGAGAGATTGCCCTTCTTCTCAGTGGACCAAGGACTGCCAGTGTTCGGGCAATGGAATACTGTGACCTTTATATTCTCGACAAAGTGACCTTTGACCGTATTCTGGAAAGATACCCGGATTTTGAGGTACAGATCAAAGATATGGCTCGAAAACGTCAGGAAGAGACGTCTCATCATAAATCTATATAATAATTTGTGATGACGCCTTTACCGAATCAGGCGTGAAATCCACCGGAAGGTTCCCCCATGGATGCTTCAGTTTTATTGGCTGCAGGAAAGATTCTAATTGGCTTCGTGTTTCTGATCAAGGGAGCCGACCTGCTTGTGGACGGTGCCTCGGCCATTGCCCGCAGACTTCATGTAAGTGATATAGTAATTGCGTTAACCATTGTATCTTTCGGGACTTCGGCGCCGGAATTGATGGTCAATGTAGTTGCCAGTCTCTCGGGAAGTGCCGATATGGCTGTCGGCAATATTTTGGGGAGCAACATCGCCAATATTTTCCTGATTCTCGGGATAGCGTCTATCATAAGTCCCCTGGTTGTTCAAAGAGACACCGTCTGGAAAGAGATACCATTATCTCTGCTTGCAGCAATATTGGTCGGTGTTCTTGTAAATGACTCTATTCTGGACGGCCAGGCTGTTAATATCCTTGGCACCTCCGACGGAATGGTTTTGATCTCCTTTTTCATTGTTTTTCTTTATTATACTCTGGAACTTGCCAGAAAAGTGAACGGCCTTGCCGGAGATGATGACGGAATTCACAGCTATTCGATGGGAAGGGCTGTAGTCTATACTGTCGTCGGAATTGTTGCTCTTCCTCTGGGGGGTAACTGGATCGTATCCGGAGGGACTACAGTAGCGCACTTTTTTCAAGTCAGTGAATCTTTGATAGGTCTGTCAATCGTTGCTGTCGGGACCTCGCTGCCCGAGGTTGCTGCCTCTGCCGTTGCCGCGTACAGGGGAAAGAGTGATATTGCGATTGGAAACGCCGTCGGTTCTAATATATTTAATATATTCTGGGTTCTCGGTCTCAGTTCACTTATAAAACCGATCCCGTTTAAGATTGATTTGAATACGGATGTGGCTGTTGCAGCCTTTGCGAGTTTGACTCTGTTTCTCGTGCTGCAGTTCGGAAAAAAGCATGAACTTGAAAGAACTAACGGGATAATGTTTTTATTGATGTATTCTGTTTATATGGGTTTTATAATTTACCGGGGTTAACTTTGCATATTTCTCCATTCAGGCTTCTGCGCGCTTATCTCCTGCCATTTTTACTGTTTGTCGTGGTATTTTTTTCACTGGATCGGTTTTTTTATGACGGAATCCTGTGGGAGATCCCCGATCGATTGTCCTGGCAGTCGGAACCTCTTTACCGTTTTGAGAGAGATATTCGTGATTTAAATAAAAGACGAAACAGAGATGAATATCTCGTTGTGATTGCCGGTAGCAGTCTTGCGCATTACGATGTATTACCCGGACGGATAGAAGCAGCCCTGAAAAAGACCGGATTTGCCGCTTATAAAAATGTACATGTGGCTCTGTTCGCTCACCAGGGGATGACTCCCTTTCACCTGGAAATGGCTCTCGATCGACTGCTGGATATTCAGCCTGACCTTGTCGT
>JBNKQE010000211.1:0-8396 GCA_050295715.1 Leptospirales bacterium | reverse complement strand
GGAGTCTGGTGGTATCGTCCTGCTCCCGTTATAAATGTCGTCGCTGTAGTATCTATTGTATAAGAGAGCGTTCCCCGGGGATCTACAACGGTCTGGTGCGAAGGCTGAAAGTAATCGTAGCGAAATCCTGGTTTGAACTCGAATCCATACCCTCGAAGAGTAAGCATTCCGTATCCGGTTGTATAAAGGCTTCGATGAGAGTCTTTTACCGGTACTGTTTCAAAGTCAGGATTTTCCGTATCGTAGGGATCCGGGTTTGGATCCGAAGGATCAATTACATGAATGTTATCGCCCTCTGTTTTATACTGGAAATCTCTGACTTCCACTCCTCCGTCCAGTATAATATTGTCCTTGTAAACGGACCAGCTGAAGTCGTCTTTGAATGCTGCGTAGCCGTTATGGTGAGTCTGGCTGGCCTCCAGGATTCCTATCCTTCCACCAATATACTGTATGTTGTCATGATAGATCAGGTCGGCTCTATTTCTGATGTTGGATGTCGGTTGCCAGACATACCTTAGCGCTTCCGTATGGAAGGCGCTATCAAGAGCGATAGCAGCTCCAATATAGAGGGGGTCCGGTTCGGCTGTTGGATCCCACTCAGGCTTGTCATCAGCTTCAAGAGCAAAGCTATCCTTGGCGCCCATCGCGTAAAAGTAAATAGAGTTCCGGGGATTGAATCGATAGTGTATTTTGAATTGCGCGTCATAATACAGGGGAAGGTTGACGCCATCCGGTACCGAATTTTCCAGGATTATGTGTAGATAAGAGGCGCGGCCGGCGCCAATCCAGTAACCATCACCGTCTGCAATTGGCGCCTGGAAGAGTGTATTAGTGGACCACAGTGCAAATGTCGTATGCCCACCGAATTTCTTTACTTCGTCGACTGTCTCTATCGCTATCACCCCTCCAGTCGCATTGCTGTAATTGGCCGGGTAGGCGCCCGTGTAAATATCGATTGTTTTTATTAAATCATTATGCAGAACTTGATTTAGCCCTCCAAAGTGATATGCATATCCAATGGGTAAATCATCCACTTTGTATGTATTCGATTGCGGACTTGCTCCACGGATAACAATATCCCCGGACCCGAAGTTGGATGGAGTTACTCCGGGGAGGGTTTGCAGACCCTTCATGGCGTCTCCGAACTGCCCGGGGATGCGCTTGATTTCATCCAGTCTCACCTGGTATCGTGAGAGTTTCGTTTTTTCCTTGTTTCCTCTTACGTTAATCCCTTCACTTCCTATCGTCTGTGTTACGGACTTTTGCTCGGGGGTCTCGGTAAATACAGTAACGAGCTGACCGGGGGATGATACCTGAATACGGGGTTGAACCAGTTTCCCCCCGGGGACGATTGTGCGAAATGTATAAAATCCTGCATCGGGAACCGTTGCGTTGACTTCTCCGGATCTGTCCGTATAGTATTTCTTTCTGGTTTCAAGAATTATGACCTGCACATCGGGGAGTGCAATATTTTGAGCGGGATCAAATACCTTTATCCTGAAATCAAGAGCGAGCAGAGGACCTGCCAGAAATAGAAAGGTAAAAAGGGAAAAGAGTATCCGGGCAAACGGGCCGGGTTTTCTGACATTTACTTTTTTTTCTTTAGTATCAGGATGCGATATTAACTTTATGTTATTGATTTCATTCATAATTAATTACTGATTGCCGTAGCCTACTCCGCCGGTCCTATGAGCGGCAGATCTCCGTAAATTTCAAGACAGAACAAAGGGTAATCATTGAATGGGCACTCCTGCCTTATAATGGAAATAGAACATAAATCAATTTCATACTGGGTTGGTTCTGACGGGAATATAAGAAAATAACCCGGCGATTGCCCGCACTCATTTTGTTTGTACTGAATGGCTGAATAGAGCTGACCGTAGGCATCCTGATTGGTCATATCATCATCTTCAATAACGCAGCCTGACAGAGTGATTGCGAAGACAAGTAGCAATGCAAGGATCAAGCGAATGGAACCAGAAGTCGAACGCAGCGGGGAGCTGGCTACTTTTCTATTGAATATCGTTATCATACCTTACCTTCCGGGCTGAATAAATTGAATTACGTCACCGGTAACTTTGTAAACGGCAACCCTTCCCAGAATTGAATAATAATGTGTTTCATGCCATTCCTGAAGGTTGATCATTGTATCACCTTCCATCTTCTGAACCGCCTGCGAGATTGCATACGCGGCATTAATTGACCCTGCAGCCGGGAACATATTAAACAGAAAAAACTGAGAACTCTCTCCTTCCACTCTGCAGGAGCCATTGTAATCTTCCGGATTAACTTTTTTGACCGGCGGCGCTTTGTTCTCGAATGTCTCTGCGCCGGACTTTTCCAGGGCTTTTCGCCTGTTTATCTCCGTATAATCCGGACATATATATACAAAAGGTGCACCTCCGGTCATAGTGGCGCCAGGGCTGATCTGCAGGGTATGAATACTCCCACCTTTATCGATCATTGCACCTGGCATACAACCTGAAATTGCAATGATAATGAGAGGCAACAATACAGTGTTTATGGTTTTTTTACTGTTAAAGCGTATCATCTGCGATTGCCCTGGGGTTTCTCCACTATGCGTACAACATCTGCCCTGACATGAAAGCGGTAAAGTGTTAAGAAGAGGATTATTATTCTATCATTAGAATAACGTATATTTATCAGGGCCTGGCCGCCATCCTGTTGTGCTATCAGATCTCTCATGACGTCATCAATGGGTGGTTTCTTGAAAGGAGCTGCAATAATCCCGGCGTCAAATGCCCACCAACCCGCATGGGCTTCCGCCGGTCCGAGAACTTCATAATTGCGATTTTCAAGGGGAATATTTGACACCGCTATACCGGCAGTAGCAGATGCGCAACCGGACGTTGATACTGCAAGAGTGAGTAATGTCAAAAACGTTATGGATTTTAATTTCATTTACTGGGTTCCTCGACAGGTCTGCCCGGAGGAATTCCGATTCCTGCTGACGTTCCTGTAAATAATTTGTTTATAATATCATTGTACTGTAGGATATATACAGTAGATTTTGCATGGTATAAATATTTCATATAATCTGTAAAACCCAATTGCATTTGCAGTACAAAAAAGGTTCAGAATATTATATTCACAGAATGTTTTCGCAGGGCCACAGGCAGGAACAATTTTTGATGTTTCATGCATTGCGAAAACAATTGTTCATACATATATGTATGAATTATTCTTCTCACCTGAGAATTCCCGCAAATATGTACGCCATTTGCGGATTCCATGTCTTACATTGAAGCATGCTGTCGTTGCTGGACCACTGATTGCGAACAGGAAGGAGTTCGAGCCTGTTTCTCCAGGGGAGTTCGGGATGTGCGAGGACGTCATGCAACATGTGTATCGTCTTTTGAGGAAGAAGCCATGAAGATCGCAGGACTTGTCTCCCGCAGGCTTGCATAGTTATTGCCTGAAAAGACAAGGTGATCCATCAGCTCTATGCCGAGTATGTTCCCGGCTCTGATCAATCTGCAGGTTACTTCAATATCTTCCGGGCTGGGTGTCAGATTGCCCGATGGATGATTGTGTGCCACTATGACACCCGATGCCCTGTCTGTCAGGGGTCCGGCGAACACCTCTCTGGGATGGACCTGTGTGCGGTTTACAAGACCAACGGATACGACACGATTTCGAATCAACTCACTGGCTCCATTCAATGATAGCACGAGAAAGTGCTCTTGATTTCTATCTCCAAAATGAGAGACAAGGGAGTATACGTCCTGCGGATTCCTTACACGTGTTGAAACCGGTCTGAGTCTTCTGCGTGCAAACTCATAGGATGCTGATAATCTTGCCGCCTGAGCAGGGCCAAGTCCCCGGACTGCAATGAGCTCGGCTGTTGATGGGAAATCAGATTTCCCATCAATGAATTTCAATATTAGAGTAGCCAGTTTTTTTACAGGGAGTGCTCTTGTGCCTGAACCAAGAATTACTGCCAGCAGCTCGGCATCGGAGAGGCAGGATGCACCCTTTTCTATAAGCAGCTCCCTGGGCTGGAATGGATTCAGCCCATTCCTGGTTTCAAGATCAAAGTTTTGTTGTTTGTACACAAACTTGCAGCGTAAAAGAAAAGGGATCTGTTCCTTCTTTATTCAAGGATGGGAGAGGTTGGATTTATTTTATTTAAATCAAGTGACATACGTATAATATTACCCTTCTCATTCCATTCCACTTTATCCATGAAAGTCATAATATAGAGTAATCCTCTGCCCGAGCTTACAAGGGTTCCCGGATCGTCCAGGTCGGGTAGGCCGGATCTGTCAAAACCATTTCCCTCATCCTGGATCTCAAATACCATCCGTTCTGGATGGATATGATAGTGGATTATTACATTTCTTCTGCAATAAGGCTCGGATTGCTCTCTTTCATTGCGAATTTTTTCAAACGTTTCCCAGGAGTCTTCTTTCATATGAGATGGAATTTCCAGATTTCCGTGCAGTATTGCATTGCTCAGCGCCTCCTGCAAAGAGAGGCTTATGTTGAACAGGTTGATTCCGTTGGCCCGGCAGTAGGGATCAATTTGCTGTTGTATATAGGCAATAACACTCTCAACATAGGATTGCTTGCTTGGAATGGTTATTTGAAGATCCCCTTCAATGAATGGGATTAGCTGGATTACCTTGCGGCTGGTCTGCCGGATGGAGTCGAGCTTGTTCAGAGTGGAGTAGAGCTGTTCCAGTCGAATAGGCTTGGTGAGATAATCAAAGGCCCCCAGGCGTAATGCCTGGATAGACTGGCTCATGTCATCATATCCTGACATTATTACCACGGGCGTATCATAGTCATGTTTACGGATCTGATTCAGGAATTCAATACCGTCCATAAACGGCATTTTAATGTCCGTTAAAACGACATCGAACTCTTCAGGGGCATTCATGAATATCTCGAGACCCTTCATGCCATCGTCAGCTGTCGATACATCAAAGCCTTTCTTGCTGAGTCTGTTGCTCAGTTTATCCGTGAATGCTATTTCATCATCTATAAGGAGAATTCTCATCGATTAAGGAGCCCTTAGTATTACAATAGCGTAAAATACTGGATATTGCATTTACTTAATCGACAATTGCAAGCGAAATTAGTTAAACGCCTTTTGAAATCCAAAAAACATTGTTTTTTGGATTGAAAGAGGGTGCCGATGGCACAAACTGCCTCAAATGTAATGTCATTGAATGAGTATCTACAGCGGAAGTGAATGTGCGACAATGAGTACATAACTGTTTTTTCACTAATATAATGATTAAGGTCTATTTTTATGACTGGTACAGGTAAAATTTGAGGTTTGCAGGTCAAAAATGGATAATAAAATTTTGAATATCTCGAGTAATGGGATACTTGATGAAATGGCCATGATGGGGTTGCTTGCAGAACTTGAGAATGCATTGGATTCAGGTTTCCGTACAATTATTGTCGACGCTGAAAAGTATGAGACGATTCTTGCAGAGGCAATCCTCCTGTTAAAAGAAAAAATTTCGCAGATTGGACTTGAACAGGCCGGTGCAACACTTATATGGGAGAACCTGTCCACTCCTGTCTCCACTCAATTTCAGATTTTCGGTTTTCGAGTGAACGGGCATCGCTGTATGATCCCGGAGCCGGAGAGTCATAACAAAAAAACCTCTCTCCTGGCATGTGAGAAATGCAGCGCAGAGCTTGAAGTTGATGAACCAGGACTCTATCGTTGCCCTGAATGCAGTACTCACTTCCATGTGGATATTCATGGACATATTAAATTTTACGACTCATTGAAGGCAATCAAGGAGCCTGAAATCTGAGCGGAGTAAAAGAAAATCTTACCCTGGTAACCATACTGTTTATTACAGCGGTTTTGTATGCTTCCATGTGGATCGCAAGGATTCACAGTGCTGATAATAATATTACTGCACTCATCGGCTTTGGATGTCTGGCTGATTCGGTTTGTTATGCACGTGAAAACATCTCACTGCTGCCGGAAGATGCTTACATATACCGTTCCGGAGGCTATGATGGTCAATTTTATTACTACGCAGCTGCTGGTCTCTTTTCCGATCAAACCCCTCATCTTGATGCCGCTTCATTTCGGATGTCAAGGATTGGCTACCCTTTGCTTATTGCCCCGGCCTTCCTGATTACCTCTAAAAATGTTGCCGTTGTCTGGATGAGTCTGGTGCTGCTACTTTTCCATCTTCTGGGAGCTGCTCTCCTGTATGATTTTTTACGAAGTATTACCGACAGGGCATCTGCTGTATACGGGACCCTTGTATACAGCCTGAACCCATTCTCTCTTCTATCATTTCAGCTCAATGTATCAGATGGGCTTGCATTGAGTCTGATGGTGATGGCTCTGAGCCTTGCGCTGAAGCCCGTTTCAGGAGGCTGGAGGATTCCTGTTGCCTGGGTATTTTTTACTTTTGCCCTTCTTACAAAGGAGACATTTATTGCTGCCTTTGCAGGCGGTGTCGGCGCCGTGATTCTTATGACATTTGCCAGGGTTGTTACAGCAGGTCAGTTTTTACGTTCGTTCACTTTTTTTCTTTCTGCACTTCTGGTTCTCCTCGGTTGGTGGTATTTCGCTGGATTCACACCGCTCCAGGCAGCCAGGAGGGGGAGTTTGCCGCTGCAGGGAATGGTCGCGTATCTTGCCTCACCGGATTCTGCCGTTTCCGGGCGCAATCTGTTAGTAATGCTCTTCTTCATTTATCTATCCATTGCCGGTGTAATGATGAGAGGTGCTGTAAATCACTGGCGAGAGAAAATTTCAAGGAGTTCGATTTCATGGTTTGGTCCCGAAGGACGTTTGTGGAACCCGGGATTCTCTCTGTATCTGTTTTCCGTTGCAGGTCTTGTTTCTTTTGCAACAGTGCATGAATACTGGGCCAATTTTGCAAATGTCGCAAGACTCTTCACTCCGGGAGTTATTCCGCTTGCGATTTTTGCAGCAGTGCAGGGGAGTGGGACGTTTAAAAGAATCAAACCAGGAGTTAGTCTTTTTATTGTTCTATTTTTTATCTTCTTTTCGGGACTCCTGCTTAAAGGACAATTGCGAAGCAAGTTCCCTCCATCCGTTGAGATAAACAATCACTTATTGCCGTAACCTTTTGCAGATGGCTACCGTTACGGACAATTTGTATCATTTTCTTAACACGGTGTGACTGAAGATTGCAGAGAACCGCCGGAGCGCCGATGGGGAGGTGGTAAATTTAATTACAGCTACTTGCAGTGTTACTGCCCGGGACTTATCTCATCATTTGTGATTTCCGGTGCAGGACCCTGGAATGCCGGTATTGTTAACTCATCGGTTTTTCCATTGTCCGGCCTGCGCGGAGATGCGTGCAGCGATGTATCGCCTACAACATATACAGGCCTGTATTCCGGAAGAATACTTGCAATGATTGAGTCGGCTGTGCGCCTGGAACAGTTGTCTGCCACTTTTTCAATAAGGCTGATTTTCTCAGTAAGCGTATTTAGATTCATGAAGCGCGATGTCGCGATATGAATTTTTTTATGGCGTGTCGGTTGTACACCCTCTTCTGCAAGAAGCAGCTCCTCGAAAAGTTTCTCTCCGGGCCTGAGCCCGATATAGTGGATCTCTATATCTTTATGGGGTTCATACCCGGCCAGGCGAATCATATCCTCTGCTAGATCTTTAATGCGGACCGGTTCACCCATGTCCAGAATGAAAATTTCACCCTCCTGCCCCATGACGCCGGCCTGGATCACAAGACCTGCAGCTTCTTCAATAGTCATGAAGTAGCGAATTATATCGGGGTGGGTGACAGTCACAGGACCGCCACGGGCAATTTGTTTTTTGAATAAAGGTATAACCGAGCCGCTTGATCCGAGTACATTTCCGAATCTTACTGTTATAAATTTCGTGTCGCACGATCTTGCCAGGTTCTGAATGTAGAGTTCGGCAATACGTTTTGTTGCTCCCATTACATTTACAGGATTGACGGCCTTATCTGTGGAGATCATTACAAAGCGTTCGACGCCGTAATTTCGCGAAGCGTCTGCAATATTTCTTGTCCCGACAATATTATTCATGACAGCTTCGCCTGGATTGAGTTCCATCATTGGGACATGTTTGTAAGCAGCACAGTGAAAAACGACATGAATATCATGGTTGCGAAAGATCTGGTCAAGGGTTTCCGTATTTCGTATGTCTCCGATTATGGAGAGGACTCGTGCCGGAATTCGGTTTTCATGTCCTGTGTTGTTTCGAAGCTCGTAGTCAATCTCATACAGCGGCGTTTCTGCATTGTCCAGCAAGATCATCGCGGCAGGCTCAAATTGAATAAGCTGTCGGCATACTTCGCTTCCGATGGAACCTCCTGCACCGGTAATCAAGATTGTTCGGTCTTTCAGAGTTTTACGAATACCGTCCGTTTCCAGCC
>JBNKQE010000210.1:0-8438 GCA_050295715.1 Leptospirales bacterium | reverse complement strand
CGGCTGGAATCTCTGCAATAAGCTTGCCATTAGTCTGTATGCCGCTCAGGTCGGTTAGAGGAACCTTGCTTCTATAAACCAGAAACGTATGCGTGAGAGATGCAAGACCGTTCAGTTTCCATGTTATATGAATCCTACCTTTTTTGTAAGTAGTGTGGATATTTGCTACATTCAAGTTTTCCAATTTTATCATTGGTTCAAATGAATGCATTTTTTCGTCCTGATTTTCAGGCTTCATTTCCTCTGGTTCCGGTCTAATAGCAACATCATTATTTGTTGTTGACTCTTCAGGTTTCGCAGATTCTTTCGTGGCGGTGTTTGCATCCCTGCCTGTGGGCTCTGTGCTGCTCTTTTCTTCTACATTTTTAGACGGAGGAAGAATTGACTGCACAGGATAGCCGGTAGTGGTTCGCCCTTCCTGTGGAATGTATAAAAAGTTTCGTTCTCTGTCAACGGGTACAATTCCATAGTAAAATGAGCCATCAATAGCTGTTGTATCGGTGAATCCACCTGTAGTAGAAGGGACCTGGCCGATTTCATTTGCGTTTTTTAATTCTTCAATTGTGTTTATTGGATTTGTAGATCTTCGAATACTCCAGAATATGATGTTCTTATTATCTAATGCTTCCCAGCTCAGGCGAATTGATTGAATGCCCAGTGGGAATGCCAGAAAAAAGTCCGGTATTGTCTTTGTATCAATACTTGATTCTGTGACATCAGGTGACGTATCTGTTTGTGGTGCATTATTCTTATTATTCCTGGTTGATTCCGTATCAGGTTTTTTTACTGTTAAATCCTTTTCATTCTCTTTTGAATTCGCGGCCTGTTTATCATTTGTAACCACGGAAAAGCTTCTATTTTTAACAATATTATAGTAATCCTCTCTGGGATCCAGAACCCGTGCGGTTACAGCGTAATACAATGTCTGGTTTTTTGGAGCGTTTTGATCAATAAATTCAGTGTTTAAATCAGGCAGGATAGCAACGATTTCAGCGTATGCGATATCTTCAGCCGTAAAAAGTGGCCGGGTGCTTCTGTATACATAATAAACCGTTTTTTTTCGCAGACTGGGACGCCATGTAACTCTAATGCCTTCTTCTGTATTTTTTGTAAATACATCGCTTACGATTTTTTGGCTGTTTTCGTCCGCTTCTCTGCGGTAATTGCGCAATCCTGCAGAAGATCCATCAAGCTCAGGATTTGTTTTTAACTCCGGTTCTGTTTTGCGAACTGACTCTCTATCAGGCTCTTTTTCTCGCGCTTGATTATCCTTATCAGTATCTTTATCTATCTGCTTACTGTGTATTTTCGATTTCCGTTCTTCTTCAGCAGATTTAAATGAAAATGGCTTAACCGTGTAATTATCTCCGGCTACCAGATTTATTTGTTCTTTTCTGCGAATTTCCCTGAGAGATACTACTACATAGAAGACATCCTGGTCAGGAACATCCTGATCAATCAACTCTTTCACTGTCGGGCTGAGTCCTCTTGGTGTAAGATTGATAGCTTTACGCAATAATGTCATATTCGTGATTGGTTCATTCAGTCGTCCTACGTATATTCTGGATCCATCCTGGTAAGCAATTTTCCAGCTGATTTTAGAGAAGCCTGATTTACCTGGTAGCGATTGAACATTGATTCCAATTACGACTGTATCCTGACCCGCGGAGGATAACGGAGTAATCAGGAGACTCATTACTGATATTAAAATGAAATGCCTTGCATGCAGAACATGGAACAACCTGCTTAATTTATTCAATAACTGTCTCATGAAACGGTTCTCTGTTATTTATCGGATACACTGAAGTGATAATCCACATACGCAACCACCAAATTTCAAGAATTGGGAAGAACCTGCCACCGAAGCTTGACAGCCCAATTGGATAATTTGAATCTGGATGGGTTAATCCACTCATGGAGTTTCCAAATGTTAAGCCTGATTAAACGTACTCTAAAACCTGCTGTCCCATTTTTTCAGGTATTCCCGATTATCTGGTTAATTGTCATGGTGGGACTGACTACTACAGATATAATATCAAAAAAATTAATAACCGACTCTTTGAATTTCAACCTGGCTCCACATCAAATTCAGCAGTCGGAAATGAACGCCGGGATGATCGCTCTTTACAGTAAATATGATAAAATCCCAATAATCGGTGAAAATGGGAATTTATTGAAATTTCGCCTGGTATTTAACGACAGATTTGTATTTGGTTCAGGACCATCCGCACCCGTAATTGGTCTCTATTTGACTTTTTTTGCAATATTGTTTCTAATATTTTTTCGCTGGCATAATCCGGATTCTGGATATTCATTTGCCTGGCTTCTTGTTTTTGCCGGTGCATTTGGAAATTTAATTGATAAGATGTTTGTTAAATCTCTTCAAAGTCGCGAGTGGGTTCTGTCTCTGGTTCCTCAAAAGGATCATGTAAGCGGAGTTGTGGATTTTATAGAGGTAATATGGTTTGGTATGACGTCCATGCAGGATGTTCCCATTCTGGGAATTCTTTCCTGGAAAACCTGGCCTACATTCAACCTTGCCGATAGCTATATTGTTATCGGAATCATTCTACTTACAGTGTCTGTTGGGGATTTTGGAATAGCACGTGGAGGGGAAGAGAGTGACCCCGCAGCAAAAAGTGAGGAGAGTACCTGAGATACGGATAGTTTAGATGTGATGCGTATTATAATTATTATAATTATGTGCGCTACAAAAGCCAAATACTGGCAGGAGCGGCCTGCTTTATTATGCCTTCTTAATGAATTTGAATACCTGTAAGATGCAGATCTGAGATGATACCAGGTTTTCTATCGCAACAGTTTTCTGAAAAACTGCTGCGATAGAGAGTGCATAGAAATCACTGAGACGATTGATTACATGACTTTTTCAATAATTCTATCGTTTGCAGGCTGTACAGGGCGAACGCTTTTTGGGAAAATTTTCTTAAATGCATCGATCTGATCCTGCGATGCTTCAACCGGAGTTCCAAGGACAAACCAGTTAACGCCTTCACTGCAAGGAGGTGTAGTTAATGAGCCCGTATAGTTATAGTATCCTTTATTATCAGGGAGCACATCCGCTATGTTGATCTGGACTCCTGCATCCTTTTCCACACCTTCTTCTGGTGGAATATTTGACCAGATACTGGAAACTATTTCATTTTCAGCACCTGCATTCATCAATACTCCAACAACAGCAAGTGATCCATCATCGCTCTGGTGTACCAGGTGAGCAACCATGTCAGCAGCTTTTCCGTTTATTTTGTGTTCACTTGGTGTATGAAAATGAAACTGAATTAATTTGTAGGTCTTACCACCGGTTGTAATTGTGCTATCACCTTCGTAACTGACCTTGATTGTGTGACCATTGTTGACCACTTTAATATTTGATGGATTGTAGGAGAAAGTGAGATCGCCTTCACCATCCTTGATATCGCCAGTTATATTAATTGGAGACTGATTACTTCCCGATTTACAGGCCTCGAAATCAGCGCTTAAATCGCCCCAGTGTTCCGGACCTGCCTCGCCCTGATATCCCCAGTGACCATTGCCATGTGCATGTTCGTCTTTCTTACCACAATATGCAAGAGATGTTAATGCGAGTGTGGTAATTGCCAGGATTTTCAATTTATGGATATTTTGATTCATAACCGGAATTCTATGAATGATACGTTAAATGGCAATAAAAATATGAATATGTATGCAAAGAATTGAATTTAAAAAAAGACCCGATCGCCTGATCGGGTCTTTTTTGCTAATTTGTTTTTAGGCTAACTTATTGTTTATACAATCAGACTGTGCTCGTAATCTTTTTAACTGTATAGCTGTTACCTTCATCCAGTGTAGCTTTTTCTCCCACTTTTTTACCAATGAGGACTTTCCCCAGCGGAGATACATAGGATATGATATTCTGCTCTGCATCAACGTCCCATGGGCCAAGTATCGTGAATATTTTTTCTTCACCATCTTTGCTTACAGCCGTAACCCTTGTTCCGATTGTTACAATATCAGTACGAATTGGCTGATCTTCGATAACATGTGTTCTTTTCAGCTCATCGTTGAGGGTTGTTATTTCCGCACGAAGAGTGGCCTGTTTTTCCATCGCCGCTTTGTATTCGGCATTTTCTCGAAGGTCTCCTTTTTCCTGTGCTTCACCAATATCGTGTGAGTTGGCAGGCATCTCTACGTTGATCAGGTGATCCAGATATGTTTTCTTCTTCTCCAGACCATCGCGTGAAACCAGAATGATATTGGCTGCAGGAAACAATGAGACTTCTTCTTTTTCTTCTTCCTCTTCCTCTTCCATTCCTTCGGTGACTTCTTTGGAGTAACCCGGCCGCACCTCATCAAGAAAAGTGTAGAGGTTTTCCTTATGTGCATCGGCCACATACGGGACATCACGAAAAAGGGCAGCCATTCTTCGAATTGTACTGGCATCAGCCTGTTCAATTACTTCAGCAAGAACACTCTCCTTGATCGAATCTACTGTTATATTGGTACTTCCGAAAATTGCTTCCAGAGCGGAATTCTTTAAGCGAGTCCCTTTCTTTTCGATCTGAACGAGGGGTTTTAGTAGACGGAAAACAACAAGCAGCACATCCTTCTTGCTTACATTGATCCATTCATAATTCCATTGACCGGTCAGAATAGACCTTGCCGACCACAAAAAGATTTCGGGATGTTCTCTATAACGACTGAAGGCACGTTTTAGAAATTTCTGCAATGTGTCTATTTTTCCAAGCCTGCTCAGCTCTGAAACAATATAGCGGTTAATTTTAATCGGAACTTCAAATAGGATATCGCTGAGAATATCTTCATAATCTTCTCGGTTCTTTATAATCAAGTTAATGATTTCACGTTTGAAATCAACAGCCGTAGTATCGGCATGAATTTGAACGAGTCCCTTTTTGGTCTCTTTTTTGATAATTTCTATAATTTCGCTGCGAGAGATTCTGTGTATGACTTCATCGTCATCATACAGAGCTCTTGCGGCGTCCACGAACAGGAAGCTGTGAATACGTTTTACTTTGTCTTTACTATTTTCCTGGTCAAGGTAGTGCTGCATAAAACTTGCTAATGCATCTTCACCTTCTTGATCCTTAAGGCTTTCCAGAGCAAGATCCAGTCGCTTATTCCAGTCTGACTCACCCTGGAAACGCAGTAGCAATTCCTCGGACAGAGTCATCGGATTCTCACGGAGGATAAGTTCGTCTTTCTTCTTTGGATTGAATCCAAAGCGGTCGGATTTCTTAAGCTGCGCTCTTGCCCGGCTCCACCACTTGGACCACTCTTCCGGAGTCAAAAAGGTGGGGACAACCTCCGCCTTAATTTCTGCCAGTGTCATGGTATTTCCAAAAGAGGAGAGCAGTTCTTCAAAGAATCCCGGAACATCGGTTTTAAATAATTCCTGAACCTCTTCGGGTTTCTCATAGTTTTTAACCCAGATATGATCGATTACGAGTGGCTGCAGGCTCGATATGGCCATCTGCACAGTCATCTTCTGTCCGGGATTATCCCGGAAATCTATAATCATGTGATCTGAGTCAATGCTCAAAATCTTACCAACACCGCGGGTTCTATGATACACATAGTTGTCTTTATCAAATACAATATTTCGTTCAAAGCTGGCTACACACGGTCCCACAGATTTCTTGTGGTTCGTTATTTCCGACATTTTAAGAAGGTCTTCCAGCAAAGAGTGTCCCTCAAACTGTGACCGGTAAGCTCTTACAAGGTCAGTGCGAGCCTTTGCAGACGTGGGTTCGTACTCAAGAATCTTCTTTAGCAGGGTAATAACAACCGGCCAGTTCTCTTCGAGCTTGTGGGGTTCTACCAGGTTAACCAGATAGGCTGCAGCTCTCGTTTTTTCACGATTGCCAACCAGAATTCGCTCAATTCTTTCAAAATACGTAAGGTCTTCGTAATCATGGGATGTAATGATATTCCAGACTTCTTCCAGATTTTTATAATCTTTCTGCCGGGCGTAGATTTCACCGGCTTGCTTTAAATATTTAAGGGCGGTTTCTTTATCTTCATCAAGAATGGAGAGGGCGTATTTCTTTCCTACATCCGGGTTCTTTCGATCAATAGCAGCCAGTTTTTCAAGGAAGGGTTTGAGTTCTTTTTTCCCTTTGAGCCTCTCTGTACTCTCGACTTTTGCACGAAGTGCAGTCCTGTTGTTATCATCAATACCCAGGATCTGGTCGGCAATATGGTCAACAATCGTCCACTTGGCGCTTTTTCTAAAATCTTCAATCAAAGAACGGAAATAAGCCATCCCGTCTGCCGAGTTGTCATTTATGAGGTCCAGGC
Organism: Leptospirales bacterium; assembly: GCA_050295715.1. Taxonomy (GTDB): domain Bacteria; phylum Spirochaetota; class Leptospiria; order Leptospirales; family Leptonemataceae; genus JBNKQE01. Next base: position 2,126 of record JBNKQE010000210.1, on the reverse strand, counting down.
CACCCAGGATATATCGTGAAACCAGGGATGTTGGATGTTCTTTTAGATTTTCGCTAAGAAGATTTTTGATCTCTTCTTTTATGGAAGACTCATTGATTTCCAGCGTCAAATCGTCCAGTAATTTGATTTTGCTGAGTTGAACCGTAGATGCATCTTTAACAAGTCTTTCCTCATTGAGCTGAGCAATGACTTTTTCCCGTATTGGATTTTTGGTTTCAACGTCAGAATTCACTGTCTGTTGTGACATGAAATAACCGCCATTCTAACTGATATTCGAGATTGTGCGTCTTTGCCGACAGCCCATTTTTCAGGAAGCGGTCGGTGATTCGGGAATTCGCCTGGTTTGGAGGCGAATGCTTACACATTAAGATTACGTATCTCTTATTTATGGAAAGGAATAATAAATCCTTCCCACAGATTTACATAATCCTGATCGTGGGGCAATAGGTCAAACCAATTACAGACCCTTTTTACAGTAATGGATAAGAAGAAACTTGTGATTTTAGTCTGGACGTCCAGTGAGTCAGATTTTTCTGTTCACGAATAGGGGATTTTTCAGTTAGTATATGACAGAAATAGTAAAGGATGTGATGAGAAAGGGCTTATTGGCAATGAAGGCCAGCAACAGAGCGGAATCTCTGGACCTTTCTCGGGGGTTGAACAGTACGAATCTCCTTGAATTTTTAAAAAATCTGGATATGGGAGCGTATATTCTGGACAGGGATCGTCAGATTCTGTTCTGGAATAAGACTGCAACAGATATTACCGGCTACAAGCCCCGGCAGGTAATTGGCAGTAAATGTCTGGATGATATCCTCTGTCATGAGGACCATGCAGGGCTATCACTGTGCTCCACAAAACTCTGCCCGTTATTCAGAAGCATGGAAACGGGTAAGTCTATGAATTTACCGTATTCTGTGTATACAAAAACGGAAAGCAATAGCCGTATCCCGTTGAATGTAACCACTTTTCCAATTTATGAAAATGGAATTATTGTAGCTGGCCTGGAAATTTTTGAGAAGGCAGGTGCTGGTGCAGAGGATATGGAACGTGCCCTGGAAATTCAAAAAACCCTTATTCCTCACTATTATCCCGAATATTTCGATGTTTTTTATCATCCGTCCAGTGCTATTGGAGGGGATCTTCTCTATGTTAATGATGATTGGGGTGTAATCCTTGATGTAAGCGGTCATGGGATCTCCTCGGCCCTTATCTCTACTGCTTTACGTGTACTGCTGAATCAGATTTTAACTCCCGAACTCCATATCCATGAAGTAGGCAATTCCCTGGAGCGAGCCTATCAGGAACTGGGGAATCTGGGTGTTTTCTTTACAGGAGTTTTTGTCAAAGTTGAGGATGAGGGGGTATTGATAGCGAGTTATGGCCATCCAGCTCCCATTTTGATACCGGCAAGTGGTCCTGCTAAGGCTATTGATGTGGATTTTGACGTTCTTTTTGGATGGGGAAAATCCCACAGCAATAGTTTCAAATACCAACCCCTGGGGCCGGGTGACTCGGTCCTGCTTTACAGTGACGGTCTGATTGAGGTATCCACCCAGGATGGGTTGCTTGGAGAGAATGGCCTTGTTGAGGTACTGGGTAGAACCAGCAATCTGAAAGACCTCTACCTCGAAGTAATTTCTATGTCCACGGACCCCCGTCAGCGTGATGATATCTCGATTCTTCGTGTATTTAGAAGAAACGATTAATAAAACCTGAATCCTCTTGATAAAAGATAGGCCTGGCAAAAAACGTGCTTTATGGCATTTAAGGAAATTCCCACGTCCCGATCCGTCCCCGACAGGGAGAAGGATATACTCGATTTCTGGAATAAACAAGAAATCTTCAAAAAACACGTAAAGCAAAATGAAGACGGCCCGCTGTTTGTTTTTTATGAGGGTCCACCCACAGCTAATGGTCGGCCCGGTATTCACCATGTTCTCAGCCGGGTTTTCAAAGACGTTTATATCCGTTTCCAGGGGCAAAAAGGTGCCCATATCCCTCGAATGGCAGGTTGGGACTGTCACGGTCTGCCCGTTGAACGGGAGGTAGAAAAAGAGCTGGGAATCAAGGCCAAGTCAGAGATAGAAGAAAACATCGGTCTTGAGAAATTCAATCAGATGTGC
>JBNKQE010000209.1:0-8448 GCA_050295715.1 Leptospirales bacterium | reverse complement strand
TTTCCTTTTTCAAGATCAAAAACCATTGTTTTTCCAACTCCAGCTTTGTTGGCAAGTTGCAGTTGAGTGAGTCCATTCTGACGGCGGTGAAAGCGTACGACTTTGCCAAGATTTGAATAATCTAATGAAAGCAAATCAGTTGTTTGCACTTGCGAATCATTTGATGCCATCTTTTGATATTCGTTTACGCTCATAATGTTTTCTGTGTTTTGCATTTGGATCATAACCTTACCACCTTAACGAGGTCAGTGTTGCATGCTGATTTTTTTGTATCGATACTAATATGAATGTAAGATAGATTCACATGTGGTCAATGAATAAAACGAAAGGACTATTCCAGGTGTCTTGAAGCGCAATATACAGGTCATGAGTTGCAATATGAGAGCGCGAAAAAATACATACACCAATAAATCGCTCAACCGGGTAAGATGATATGAGCAATATTGTGATGAATTAGCAATCAAAATTATGTCTCAATCATAGTTGTTATCTTAATTTAGAATCTGTTAGTTGTAAAGTGACTGATAATCAGGTATACCCGGAACGAATTAGTTCAGATTCTTATTATTTTTTCAGATGGGAATACATTGTTAAAAAGGAAACAAAATTGAATCAGCTGAATAAATGGATTAATAAGCTTGAGAATGATCTTCGTCGATTAAAGGATCATAATTTATACAGAAGCGTAAGTTGCGTCGCAGGTGTTGATTTTTCATCCAATGATTATCTTTCATTGAATTCTTCGGGGAAACTCAGAGAGATAATGAGCGATACATTTGAAACATACTTATCATCCGGAGATTTGCGGGCAGGTTCAACCGGATCAAGGCTTGTGAGCGGGCATCATCATTATTTTAACGAAGCTGAGGAAAAATTTACGCAATGGGTTAATGCACCTTCTGCTCTGTTCTTTTCAACAGGTTATTCGGCAAATTCAGGTTTTTTCTCTGCAATGGTTTCTCCCTATGACAATATCATTCTTGACAGGTATGCTCATGCATCTCTTACCGATGGTGCACGGCTTTCCGGAGCACAGAAGAAATATTATAAGCATAATGATTTTAACCATCTTGAAGAAATATTAAAGACACTAAATAAAAACAGACACAGAAGAACAAACATCTGGATTGTAACTGAATCCATATTCAGTATGGATGGTGACGTTGTTGACTTGCAATTGTTATGCAATATTGCCGAGCGATACGATGCATTGATATTTCTTGATGAGGCTCACTCTATTGGTATTCGCGGGGAGAGTGGAGGAGGACTTGCACTTGAGAGTGGTTTGGGCGATCGCATAGCAATTCGATCTTTTCCCATGGGGAAAGCTCCGGGATTTACAGGAGCTTTCATCGCAGGGGTGCCGCAGGTCCGTGAGTATTTAATTCAGAAAGCGCGATCTTTTGTTTTTTCAACCGCTTCTCCTCCATACACAGCTTTGCTTATGTCACGAATTATTGATTATTTACAGAGTGATCATGCTGACAGACTTCGTAATGATTTAATGAATCGAGTTGAATATTTTAGAAATAATGCGAAGGATCTGAAGTATCACATAGGTGGCGGAAATACTCAAATTGCACCTTTAATGGTAGGAGATCCTGGAGAGGCGGTGCGTCTTTCTGAAATATGTAAATCCCATAATCTGGATGTAAGAGCGATTCGTCCTCCGACAGTGCCTGAAAATACTTCAAGACTGCGAATAAATATTCAATCCGGTCATGCTGAATCTGATCTATCAAAGTTAATTCAAGTTCTCTCTGCAATTCGTTGATAAAACAGGTTAGTTTGTATTCTTAACATACAGCGTATAAATTTGAAAACATAAATCGTATATTTGTTTTCTGTATTTTCGTATGCAGGTATCAAGACCACGGCAATGAGAGCAACTCTTCGGGTGTAGAAAAATGCTTGCACATCTGATAATAGAGTTCAGATTAAACTGAAGACGTTGAGTAATTAGTTAGTAAAAAGTAAACATTTCAAGTATTACCTGTATTGTAGAAAATATGATTTTTACAACATTAATATTCTGTTTTTACAATAATAATCGAAATGCCAGGTTTTTTTGAGCTCGATTATGTGAAGTTTATTCAATTAAATAGGCTGGAAATTGAAATGGATAGATATATTGCAGATTCTTCTAAGAACTATTCCAATTTTCTGTCAAATTCAGGTTTGGGTTTTTGTATCGTAGATGATGAGCAACGAGTTATATTGATAAATGACATACTTCTAGATCGACTTGATTTACCCGTGGAAGAAATTGTTGGTCAACCGGTTGATAATTTTCTCTCCATCTCTCTGTTTGATGGAGAGTCATCTGGCCTCCATTTTACAAAAGAATGTTCTTTGAGAAAAGGTGATGTTACTCTTGAATATAGCTATTTTAGAATTAATGTTCATCAAGAAAAAGTCAAAGATGATACTGTACAGTATTTCGTAACATTTTTTGAAATAACCGATTACGTTAGAATGGAAGATACTCTCTGGAAAGCTCTGGAAGAGTTGCACGATAGCCGATTGATTCAGTCAAGATTCCTGGCAAATGTAAACCATGAGCTCCGTACTCCACTAAACTCAATTCTGGGAATGACGCATTTGCTTATTGATTCTCGTCTCCCCAATGAACATCTAATTAGATTAAAGAAGGTAAAGAATGCGGCATTGCATTTGTTGCATATAATTGACGATATTATTGGATTTAAAGATTATGAACATAACGTAGCGAAGCTAAATGTTGTAGAAAAATTCAAACTGGACTCAGTCTTGTCCGAATTTTTACAGTTGCAGATATCTGAAATAAATTCTGATCAGATTCGTTTTCGCATATACAGAGATCCTTCCATGTCTGATAAACTTGAAGGATATCCTGTTTATTTAGGGCGTATTTTACAAAGTCTGGTTGGAAATGCGATTAAATATACAGAGAAGGGATCTATTGAAATCGATATTCTACTGGAAAGTACTTTAAATTATCCCGATAAAGACAACCTTATTATAAATATTATAGATACCGGTCATGGAATAAAAGAGGAATATCTGGCGAATTTGTTTCTTCCTTTCTCTCAGGAGGATTCAACTTCAACGAGAAAGTTTGGTGGTCTGGGAATGGGATTGGCTGTTTCAAGGAAATTCGCCAGAAGAATTGGGGGAGACATCAGCGTAGAGAGTAAACTGGGAGAGGGGACTCGATTTACACTTCGTTTGCCTGTCAAAGCATATCGAGAAGAAAATAATGAAATAGTAAACTATCTTCGCAATAAAATACCGCGAATACTTGCGATTATGAATAGTGATAAATGCATAGTGGTGCTTGAAAAATATACAGAGTATATAAATGGAACTGTTTATGGAACATCCTGTAGTGGCGACATTGAACAAATCATAAGAGAATTCAAACCTGATATAGCCTTCGTAATGGTTACAAATGATCGGGACTTAGACTTGCATAAACTGAAATCGGTAATGGAAATCATTGCCGGCTATAAAATCTCTGTAATTGCATGGTGCGAGAATAATCATAATCCATTAGTTCATGATCTACTGGGCGATAAGGTTTTGAACATGCAGGGATTGTTTCTCCCTCAATATTTTTATGAGAATCTCTATCAATTGTATGCAGTTGGTGTTGAGCCTGCCGATTCACTTCCATTTTTTATGAATACGAGTATTCTAATCGTAGAAGATAATATAGTAAACCAGGAAGTTGTTGGAGGTATTCTGGAAAATAGAGGTGTTCAACCTATGTATGCTTCCAATGGAGAATCAGCTCTGACAATGCTTGAGGACAATCCTGAAGGTTATGACTTAATACTAATGGATATTCAGATGCCTGGAATGAATGGAATAGAGGCATGCTATAGAATTCGAAACTCTGATACGAATTATAAAAATATCCCGATTGTTGCTCTGACCGCAAATACTGATTCAGTGGATAGAGAAGAATGCATGCAAGCTGGTATGCAGGATTTTCATGTTAAACCAATTGATCCATCAAGATTATTAAAGAGCCTTGCTCATTTAATCCCGGATAGGGTTGAGAAAGTTCAAACGAAATCGTCAAAAGGTATTAGAAATATAATGGAACTGAATGATTCAGAAAGTAAACGAGTTGATTTGAAACAGGGTCTCGCAAGAACATTTGATAATGTTGAGTTGTTTGATAGAATTATAGATCAATTTATAAATAGTTATCAAAATTTTGTAATAGATTGGGAACAGCTGAATCATTCGGGAAACCAGGAAGATATTGTAAGGTTGGCACATTCCTTAAAGGGTGTTGCGGGAAACCTTGGATTACTGGAAGTTCAGGAAATATCCAGACATCTTGAAATGACGTTGCGAGAAAAAGAAAACGGTGATATTGAAAATATGCTTTCTTCGCTTGCTGTTGCTCTTGACTTTGCGATTCGAAAATTAATGGAATGGAAAGAATCTCATGGATATATTGCGAATAATGGTGTGCTTGATGGGGATATAAATTTTCAAGAAGTGTTTAATAGGATCCTTGAATCCGTTAACAACAATGATATAGGGATTCGAGATCAGGTAAGAGATACCCCCGTCTCTTCTGTACCGGAGATTGTTCAGGCTGAGTGGAAAAAATTAAACGATGCACTTCTTGTATTTGATTTTGATAAGGGAAGGCATATTGTAAAAAGTATCTCCTTAATCCTGGAAGCGAACTAAAATGGGGATCAATCTGTCGAAAAGAGAAACAATATTAATTGTTGATGATAATCCAACCAATATCGAAGTATTGATTGGTACTCTAAATGGCACGGGATATGAAATTCGTGCCGCTACATCAGGTGAAGAGGCGCTTCGCAATGCTTCATTACAGACTCCTCCTGACTTAATTTTATTAGATATTATGATGCCGAAAATGGACGGCTTTGAGGTCTGTCGATTATTAAAAAATGATGTAAGAACTCGCCGTATCCCGGTAATCTTTATTACAGCCAGGATTTCAGAGGAAGATGAGACAAAAGGGTTTAAACTGGGTGCTGTAGATTATATTCACAAACCATTTGGAACGTCTATTGTACGTGCGCGAATAGCTACACATCTTGCTCTGGCCAATCAAAATCGCGAGTTAGAACGCCATGTTTCTGAAGTGACAAAAGAGATTGATGATACGCGGCGAGAGATAATCAAGCGATTGGGGGTTGCTGGTGAGTTTAGAGACAATGAAACTGGAGCACATGTAATTCGTGTCGGATACTTTGTGGAAAATATGGCACTTCAAGCAGGTCTGAATGAAGCTGAGGCAGTATTCCTTCGCGACGCTTCTCAAATGCATGATGTGGGTAAAATCGGAATTCCAGATCACATATTACTGAAGCCTGGTATATATACAGTAGAAGAAAGAGATTTAATGAAACGCCATTGTCATATAGGAGCACAGATAATTGGAGAGCATACTTCCCATCTTATGAATCTGGCATACAATATAGCTTTGAGACACCATGAGAAATGGGATGGAACAGGGTATCCTGATGGGGTTTCGGGTGAAGATATACCATATGAGGCTCGTCTGACATCCATTGCCGATGTTTTTGATGCTCTGATTTCTACACGTCCATACAAGAATCCATGGTCTCTATCCAGTGCTCTGGAATATATAATCTCAGAGACAGGAAAATCATTTGATCCAGAGATTGTTAGAATATTTCAAGATTCCCTTCCAGAACTGAAACAGATAGTTATCGATTACCCCGAAAAATAAAAAAAATCGAATAACTCCACTTAAGAACTCAGTGGTAATAATAATTCAGCCAGAACACAGGTTACGGGTTTATTGCGCATATGATCGACAACATTTCTAATAAAGAATTGACCTCCATGTGATCTTAAGACATGATCCACAACGCTCAAACCCAGTCCTATGGAGAATTTCTCTTTGTGAATGACTGATTCATCAGGATTTGAAAAACGAATAAAGGGTTCAGTTACAAGTTTCTCATATTCCGGAGGAACACCATGTCCACCAGATGTAGTATCAATATCATTCTTAATTGATACTACAAAATAACCGTCAGTATAATGAAAAAAACAGCTTAATTCACCACTTCGAGGCGAATATTTGGCTGCGTTTACGAGTATTTCTTCAATAATATTCTCCATACTTTCAATATTTATATTCAGTATTGAATCATGGGGTAAATCTGATATTGAAAATTCAATGTTCTTATTGTAAAATATATCAGCGAGATTATTAGATTTGTTTTTTATAGCTTCCTGAATGTCCGATGCATGACCGGGTTTCAATTTTATCTCTGATTCAAGTATATCGGAAATTGAAGTAATTCCATCAATCATTCTCTTGCTTATATCCAGATTCTTAAATATTAGATCCATCACTTCGCATGATACATAACAATTTTCATCTTCTTTTTTCATATTGGATTGGAGTAGTTCAAGCATACTGATTAAGGCACCTATACCGGCCCCCTGGCTCATGCTTGTTTTCAAGTTATAAATGAGATTCTTCTCTTGAGCGTTAGTTTCTGTTTGACGTCTTTTTTCTTTATAACTGAGCCAGTCCAGTTGAGAACGCAATCGTAAAGATATTTGACTGGATCTCTCTTTTTCTGCTTTCAAATATTTATAATATTCCAGTGCGGAACGAACCGACTTCTGAAAACGGACGAGATCAAATGGCTTAAACAGGTAGTCATAAACATGCAGTTTCATTATCTCGACTATGGTTTCAGGTATGTTAACTGTTGTTTGAACCAGCACAACTGCATCATTATTAATTTTTCTCAATTCGCGTATGAAATCTTCACCATTCATTTCTGGCATTACCAGGTCGACGATGAAAACAGAAAATTCTCGATTTTCCATGGCCTTGAGACCGGCCCGCCCATTTTCTTTTATCAGATAACTAACTCCCATTTTATCAAGGATGCTGCCGATGAGAGTCTGATTGATTGGTTCATCCTCGAGAACCAGGATTGGAGCTGTAGTGAGTTGTGTATTTGAATTCATTTATATTAACCGCTTGTTTTAGTTCCGAATATTGCAAGTTCTTTAGTAATAATATTCTTTATTGCATCTTTATCGTACGGTTTATCAATAAAGCCATATAGTTTTGATTTAAGATTAATTATTTCAGATTCATCCAGGGAACCGGACGCACCATACGCATGCCCGTTGAATCCAGCCTCCTTTACCATAAGATCCAGTGCATCCAGACCATTTTCACGTCCCAGATGAAAATCAATGAACGCCAGGTCTGGTTTCCAGGCTAAGGCTTTTTCAATGGCCTCGTTTATATTTATTGCCTGGATAACCTGGCATCCATTCATTTCCAGTATTTTCCCAAGCATTAGAAGATTGATTTCTTCATCATCAAGAATCAAGACCGTTAATTTTTGTTTTGCCATTGCTGTTTTTCCCGGTTAGATAACTCATTTAATACCCAGATATTCTGTCAGATGGACATACAAAGTAATGATATTACAGTTTCTGTATATAACGACGAAATGTTATTGTGTAATTGTGAACAAAATGGGAAATAAAATTCTGCTAACTCAGTTTTTATTAGAAGTGGTCCCAAAAACCCTCCATGGTTTTTGGGACGATGGACGCGATTTGGAACAAAGCTCCCAAATCGCTCACACCCTTGCTCAATTTCAAAGAAATTTCGCGGGTGGCAAAACATCGTGTTTTGCAAGAGGCTGTTTTGGGACAGCCTCTTTATATACTCAGTGCTGGTAATTGGTGAGTGTATTTTCATTCCTTAATCATCAACTTGAATACGACATAAGAATAATACAGGATCACTATATTTCCAGCAAATATATTATTGATATCAGCCGGGGGGAGGATAGTTGAATGCAGCAAAGCGATCTCTATCGGCAGCCTGTAATTCCAGGTTTCGCATAAGAAGTGAAGGAGACACTGTAGATACCGGGATGAGTCCGGATTCAGCACCACAAAAACTATTATCCAGGGATGAATCGTCTCCCATAGCTACCATTGAGTCCAGTGCAGATAGAGGAGTTCCTACAAAATCGACGCCACGAATGAGCTCTTCTGTCCCATCCTGATATACTTTTACAGCATGGAGAATAATTCCCTTAAATGCCTGAAAATCATAGCTGGACGTCTCTGTTTCACCACCCAGCGTCTCTTTGACATGGATACCATACGGTTTACCACTTTTTTTAATCTCTTCAAGGAACATTTCTCGAAGTGTCTCTACTGGTACAGGATTCAGATTTTCAACGATCAGATTTCCCATTCTTGATATTGGTTGTTCGTTTGACTGATTTCGTGCATGACCGTTTAACTCACTCTGTCCGGGTAATGGAGATGTTGTGGTAAGAAAGCGTTTCAGAATTCCATTTTCAACAAGTGATGATCTTGATGCAACAGAACCCTCATCATCGTATAAAAAATGACCGAGCATTTTTGTGCCGTTGTATTTATCCTGGG
>JBNKQE010000208.1:0-8466 GCA_050295715.1 Leptospirales bacterium | reverse complement strand
ATGATCGCTACCCAAACTTCACACAACAGTGACTATCACTTCGGGCGACATTGGCCTGCGGCCAAAGCTGCGGTCCCTGGCCTCCCTTACGGGTTTTCTTATGGCAAACCCTACTTGGTCTTCTATTCGCGAACATTACTCGCCATTTATGAAAAAAGAATAACTTATGAAACGCATTTTACTATTGCTCGCAAACGGTTTCGAAATGTTTGAAGCTAGTGCTTTTATAGATGTCATGGGATGGAATCTTATTGATGGAGATATCTTAACATCATGGAATCCATCCACTGCCCATACAGTTGCATTAAAATTATTGGAATTGTTGACTTCAAAAGAAAATTCTGTTCACATCAGTAAGATTATGGGGTTCTCTGATTGACAAAAACGGCAAGTAACTTTATGATTATATGTTACGCTGCGGTAATTCGCTTACGCTCCGTCCTTGCCCTCTCCCTACTGTCGCGCCATAAACGCCGAATTATTTGAGGAGAGATAATAAGTTCAGCTAATAATTTTTCCAAGGGAGATTAACATGATTCTAATAGCGAAGGATCTTTGCCTCAAGGAATTCAATCTAAAAACTGCAACAACCGATGACTGGACTATATATCATTTATTCCGAAATATACTACACCAGGAGCAGACACCTGATGATCCATTTAGTCCGGATCATGTAATTCAAACAGACCTCCAAAGCTATTCGGAAAATAATGAAATCAAATTCAGCTTATATAAGATCATAGAAAACAATTTACAAGAACAAGTTGGTTTTTTGATGCTCTCAGAATTGACATCTCAATCGGAGTTATATGAAGATAATAAACATATTATCTTCTTCAAGATAGATCTGCTACACGCTCATCTAACAAAGGAAATATTCGAAGGGATAATTGGTATAATTAACAATCGCGCATTAAAAAGTGGAAAAACAACCTTAATAACCACCTCTTTTAATCCAGCAGAAATAGAGGTCATGAGTTCTCTTGGTGGTCAAATAGCTCAAGCCGGTGTGGAAAATAGATTATATGTAGAAAATATCGATTGGGAAATGATTGATAATTGGACCAATATTGGATCAATAGGGTCCTCCAATAACTCGATCAAAATCTTTACTCACATTCCCGACAATGTTTTAGACGAGTTCTGTATTGTGTATACGGAAACATATAATCAGCAGCCTTTTGGTGATCTTGATATAAATGATTATATTATTTCGCCGAAAGTCTACCGAAAAATGGAAAGTGACCTGTCGGCATCTGGCAATATCCGTTATACTGCAGTGGCTATTGCGCCATCATCCAACGTTACTGGTATATCTGAAATCATTTATAATCCTGCTGAAAAGGTAATAGCAAAACAGTCTTTGACCGGTGTAGCTCAGGATCATAGAGGCAAAGGTCTTGGAAAATGGCTAAAGGCAAGTCTTCTAAAGTTCATTGCAAAAAAGCATCCTGAAATCCAATTCATTACAACTGGCAATGCCTCAACCAATGAGGCAATGCTTTCAATAAACAATCGCCTGGGATTCAAGAAATATAGAGACTATGCAAATATCCAGTTTGAAATCACCCTTTGACCTTCAAATAAGAATTTTCATCGCCCTGGTGTAATTTTCGAGGTTATAAAAGTGGAGATTCTGCCCCTCGGGGTGTCATTGATTCACTTTCCACTTTTTAAAATGTCATTATTTTTTACTTTAACAATAAGATTATTCTTCAGACAGCTATTTGACCCAGTTTTTGGGTGTCCTTAAAAATGAGTGGTAGTGACAAACTGAAATTGACGTAAACCTGAGTGATTTTTAATGTATTATAGCGTATACATTAATGCAATTTTTTCTCATACGATAATCCGGAGGATATCTATTAAATGATTCAGCAACAGGGCAGAATAATTGAGTATAAGAAGGGTTCTTCGGTTGTGATCAAAGATTCCATTAACCAGGGTTATTTTTTTGTTGTAATGGAAGGATCTCTCAGTCTTGAATCCAGCCGCGGATTGAGTGACCGAAAAGGGAAATTCAAAAAAGGAGATACATTTGGACTGGTTTCGGCGCTTACGCGACGTCCACATCTTTCAACAATCTTTTCTGAAAACGACTCCAGAGTTTTGTGTATTCCGGTAAGCATGCTTGGTATGTATCTTGAGAAAGAGAGAGAGACTGCATTGCGAATGTTGCAAATATATTCAAGGGAGTTGCGTGCATGGCATGCAACTATTGCTGGATCCGGGAATGATAATCAAGGTGGGAACGTAAATGATCTTGTGGAGGATGCAGAGATATACCTTAAACGAGATGAACCGGAACTTGCTGCGCATGCTCTGGAAAAGTATTTAACATGGGCGAAAAATAATTCCGAGCAAATATTCAAAGATCAACATGAGCGTGCAATCAGTAGATACAATGAAATAAAATCGCACAAGAAAGATCTGGTTGCATCAGACAATAAGATAATTGCTGCTGAAGCTGGAACACCAATTTTTCTGGAACATGAGCCAACGGACTTTTTCTATATAATTCAACAGGGTCGAGTAAAGATTACAAAGCTTATCAGTGGAGAAGAACATATTGTAGATATACTGGGTCCTGGAGAGATTTTCGGTGAGATGGCAGTTCTTGAAAATAAGCCAAGAATGGGTTCAGCAATAACGGTTGTCGATTCGGTTGTAATGAGGCTTCCACCAAAAACTTTCCTTGCTGAAGTTGGTGCTCCTGTTCTGCAAAAAATGTTCGGCAGCCTGGCACGAAGAATCTGGGTAGCATCAATGAAAGATTATATGAGAAATATAGGGGATCCTTTAGGAAGATTGTATTACTATCTTGGTGTGCAAATTTTATCTGAAAATTCAACTTCTCACATATATAGAAAAAAAGTGAAACTCCCGTTTGGGATGAATGAGTTAATTTCAATGGCCGGTCTTCCTGGTAAAAAAGACGTTGATTTTCCTGAGATGCTTCGTGATAGAAACCTTACGATTTCCCCTTCTGAGATAGAGATACAGGATACGGCCATACTTGTTCATACTATAACACAGTATGACCGTGGGATTCGAAAATATTTTGATCCAACGTGAAAGGTACGAATTAAAATTACGGGAGTGACGATCTCACTCCCTGTAACATTCAGAGAAGGATTACTCTGGTTTTACTGCAGGTCCCTGGTATGTGGAGCTTCCAAAAGCAAGCATTGGAATTCCTATAAATCCTAAAAATAAAAGCATACCAATTCCCCAGCCTTTGCTTTTTCCAAAACTAACGGCCAATTCCATGATAAGAATTATAGAAACTACTATATTTACCAGAGGTACAAACATCAGCAGAACCCACCAGCCCGGTCTTCCGATCATGTCCATCATAACAACTAAATTGTAAATAGGTACAATAGAGGCCCAGCCAGGCTTCCCGGCTTTAGTGAATATTTTCACATGGATACGATGTACAATGCAATAACCGCAATATAAATCACAATTCCTACTATTGCGGCGATACTGTTACCAGATTCTTCCATATAAAACTCCAGAAATTTGAAATAAACTTTAAGTAATCATAAAGTAGACGAAAATTAGATACATTTTGCTGATCGAGCTTGAAATAAAAAAATGAATGAGTTGCCGATCCGATCGCATTACAGGTATTGTCATCCTTTAGAGGAGTAACCTATGGATATATCGCCAGCAGTAGGAATCATAATTATAATAACTGTTATTGTTTCAGTTATGGGATTTAACAGTGAAAGTGTAATGGAGCATTACTCATTCCATGTGGGCAGAATAAAGAAAGGCGAGTTGCATCGTTTTTTTAGTTCATCGTTGCTGCATGGAGACTGGGGACATCTGTTTTTCAATATGTTTAGTTTTTACAGTTTTGGAAGTTACATGGAGAGAGGGATGGGATCTGTATTATTCTTTTCTGCATATGTTTTATCGGCTCTGGGAGGAGATTTGCTGGCTTTGTTTTTAAATCGTGCAAACGACAATTATCGTGCAGTGGGGGCATCAGGAGCTGTTTCAGGAATTATTTTCATGTCAGCTATGCTGGATCCAACAGGGGGGGTGTATGTATTTCCGATTCCGGTTGCAATTCCCTCCTGGATTTTCGCAATCCTTTTTGTTCTAATCTCGATATACGCACTTAACCGTGGAAGAGATACTATTGGACATGAGGCCCACCTCGGGGGAGCGCTTATGGGAATTATCATAATAACTATAATTGTTCCAGATGTATTTTTAAATAACCCGCTTTTATGGGTGGCTATTACGCTTCCGGTAGTTTTGTTGATTGTGGTTTCGTTTGTCAGACCGGATTTGATTAAAAGAAGTTATCAGCGCTAATAGGCTGACACTCCTTAAATAATTCGAAAATAGATATTTGAAAGGAGTGAATGATTGTTTCACTGCGTTACACAGATGCAATCTAAGCTGGAAAGGCTTTTTTTCAAGAGCGTCATATGATCAATTGGGATCAAAGGCCTTCCACTGTAAACATGTTCTCATCTCTGTCAAAATGACTTATTGATAGAGATGAGAGTGAATCTTGACTGGGAAGCAGAAATAAGTCGTCCCTTTAAAAGGATTGCAGCTGACTGTTATCAGTCCAGGTCTTTCGTGGGTTCTTTGCTTCCGCCGATTCCCACAAGACTTTTGAGATAGGCATCAATAAATGGATCAAGATTTCCATCCATGACACTGTCAACGTTTGAAGTCTCGTGGTTCGTGCGAAGGTCTTTTACCATCTTATAAGGATGAAAAACATACGAGCGAATCTGGCTTCCCCAGGCAACATCACGTTTCTCACCGGAGCGGCTCTCAATATCATCTTTCATCTTTTGCTGTTCCAGTTCGTAAAGACGAGCTTTAAGCATTTTCATCGCAGTAGCGCGGTTCTTGTGCTGGGATCGTTCATTCTGGCAGGCAACCACAATTCCTGTGGGAATATGAGTAAGACGAATTGCTGAATCAGTCTTGTTTACGTGCTGACCACCGGCGCCACTGGAGCGGTAAGTATCTACGCGAAGGTCTTTTTCGTCCACTTCAATGTCGATATTATCATCCACTTCCGGAGTTATGTGAACAGATGCAAATGATGTATGACGTCTTTTGTTTGAATCAAATGGTGAAATTCGTACAAGACGATGGACTCCGTTCTCAGATTTGAGGTAGCCGAAGGCGTTTGTTCCACGGGCAATCAAAGTAGCACTTTTAATGCCGGCCTCTTCACCGGGTTGGATATCAACAGTCTCCGTGCGAAATCCTTTCTGCTCGAACCAGCGGGTATACATACGAAGCAGCATCTCGGCCCAGTCCTGGCTCTCTGTACCGCCGGCTCCGGAGTTGATGTTTACAATGGCATCGTGATCATCATCGGCGCCATTCAGGGCGTCGGCCAGCAGTAGAGTTTCAAACTGTTCGTACAATCGATTGAAGTCGGCCTCCAGTGATTCCACTGCCTCTTTGGGATTCTCAAACTCTTCGAATGTAAGTTCAATAAGATCAGGAAAATCAGTCAGGTCTCCGCGGAGCTTCTCCCAGGGTTCGAGTTTGTCTTCCATCTCGGACTTGTGAATTGACTTTTCCCGGGCAGCATCAGCATCATCCCAGAAGTCGGGACGCTCCATCTCCATCTTGAGGTCTTCAAGTTCGTGAAGTGCAGCCTCAATCTCTTTCTCTTTCCAGCGGGTTTCAAATTGCGCGGTGAGTTCGGTAACCGCTCTGGTTAAATCATCTTTGTTTCTAAAATCTGCCATAGCCTTACCGCCAGCGTTCCTGTTGGTGGGTTCTGATGCAACTTTGATTTTTTCAGAAGTTAGAAGGGTGGTATATGATACTGAGCATATTATCGCTGAATATGATATTTTTTCAACAAAAGATATAGAGGTAAATTCCGGGGATATTATTCAGAGCGACTCCAGTCGGCACCATTTTGACTGGAAAAACGAATTGTGGATGCTTATGTCACTCAATTTATTATTGGAAACTAAAAATGATGCCGAATGGACCGGGCTATCAGTCGCGGGGCCCCATCATTCTGCCCGGCAGAATGAACACCCCTGCTACCTTCTATCCCTGTCGCACTGGTTATTACAATTATACACCAATGGAAATGTTCGGGTAAGTTATTAAATTTTTGTTAAACCATCAGTCTGATGAGCAAGGTTCAACTTAACCATTTCGCTTTGTGTGTTGGAATACAATCCTCTGTGACCGGCTGATTTTTTTGATTTATCCGGGAATTTATGAACTTTTAATACGCCGCTTTTGTATGAGAGAACAAATTCGAGTGATTGGCGAGCCATTCTCAAGCTCCCGTTCGACTCTGCTGATTCCAGGTTCCTACCATGAACAGTTTTTCAATAGATACAGAAAAGTGAGGAATCTTCCTCTCTCTTTCTATTTGCAACGTCTGCTGGACGATCCTCAGCTGGAATTCAAGTTGAGTTTTCTCAAGGCACGGAAGTGGAAGAAAGAGTATCAGGCTGAGGGGCAGGATCTTCGTCGGGTTAATTTTTATCCTGATGAGAGAGACTGGGCCCGTCTTTCAACAATTTCTAATGCTACTGGTTTTTCCCGTTGTTACATTTTTGTTTTTCTAATGCTTGTTGATATGGGTGTGATCACTTTGAAAAATGGTGGAACTAAACCATATTTTGGGAAACGAGTGTGGAATCCTTTGACCTTTTGCTCAATTTTACTCGACTCAAGTTGCAGAACGCTTACAAGGGTACTCCAAACATAGATCTGATACCCTCCCTTGCCGCTGACCTGCTTAAACTAGGCGAAGGCCGGATTGCCTAATAATGCATACAGGAATTCCTTGTGTTTTCCCAGCAGTGTGATAGGCTACAATTTTTGTAATAGCTCAGGAAACATATCAGCAATTCAGAAACTGCAGTAGTGGTATTCAATCTCTATTTTGAAAAGTCTGGATTGGTTCTTACTGATTTAATAATCTTGCTGGCCTCGTTGGACAAAGCGGGACGGTATGAAATAATAAACAAATGCCAGAAGGCTTTAGTTTTATAGATAGCAATATATTTGTGTTGTTTGTTGATAATCGAAGCGCCTTCTTCGCATGAAGTGGAAAATATCTCTATCAGTTTGTTATTTTCCGAAGCGCCGGGACTTGAATTATTCTTTTTGTTTATCGAGGTATTATAGTCAGTTAGTCGATTCAAAGTATCAGGCAGTTTGCAGGGGAGAAAAATAGAGTCTGATATTATCGTATTACGTGACGGAGCTTCGTAAGAGGTCATGTAAATATATAAGTTTTTTCCAACTGGCTGCCAGAATTCGAATTCCTTAAAATTTGCTCTGGATCGAAAAGTGCGGGCAAGAACGACCGGAGTTGAAAAAATAAGACCGGCTCTATAGTGATTTATCTCACTTTTCGGAGAGAAGTAATCAATAGATTCACCATAAATGGGACCCGATAAAAAAATCTGAACAAGAATTAATAGAATCGAAAACTTGAGTCTCTGATGACCGCTATGAAAGAAGAATACACTGATGGGAAATTCATGAAATCGATTTATAGAGAAAGACGTAGAGGCATCAGGTGTAATATGTAAGCATGAGTTCAAATAATGATAGAGTGATCTCCACAGGTTAGATCTCTGTTTCACGTATGTTTCCTAAAATAGAATCTGATCTATGAATAATGGGATGGCCGAGTTAAACTGAAATACAGGAATGGAATTTTGATCGGCCATTGTGGGAAAATATGCATTTTCATCTGAATTTACAATCACGTCTTTTAGTATTACGGCGAAAGGGCTTCCATTTACTTCGTATGCTCTTCCTTCAATTAAACGCTTGATCTCTGAGGACATGGGATCCCATCGAGTGTCACGAAATCTATAATAAATTAAATGTCCTTCCAGATCGTAGAATACAAGATAAATATAATTGTGAATCCCCTGGTATCTTAAACGTAGAGAAGAGGGAGGAGCGTCGCCATTTGCCAGTGTTTTTTTCAGCTCCATTATACGAAGGTCAGACTGTTTAATATTGCCTTCATATTTCTCAACACTTTTTGTATTCTTTACAGTTTCGGAAATTTTAGCCAGGAGAAGCCCGTCCGGTGTAAAATCTATAAAAGTCACATCAAGATCGTAAAAACGACCCTTTGTGGTGAGACGTAAATCAGCACTGGTGTCAGCCTGCAAATAGATACTTCGGCCACAGCTGTCGTGCATCATGTGAAGTCGCTCTATAGCTCGACCGGAGTCTACCTGGATTTCGCCATCATACTTCAGTGGAATTGAAACTGATCTTTGAGAACCCATGAGGGCGGCAACGCCCGAACGTAAGGGTAATCCGCTACAATTTTCAGCCTTCAGTGATGAATTCAAAATAAACGTGATAAAAAAGGCGAAAATAGCAATGAAAAGTGTAGAGTAGATGATGTTATTAGAAGAGTGAAATACATTTTTTTTCTAAGCAATCCGTTCCTTTATTCTTGAACTCATT
>JBNKQE010000207.1:0-8497 GCA_050295715.1 Leptospirales bacterium | reverse complement strand
AATGTCAAGTTGTTCCTCAAGTTTGCACTTGGGGTATATTCCAGGTCTTAAATTCGTTCCAATCCAGCCAAAGGCGTCCTGTCTTGACACAACACTGATTTCCCAGCCCGGATCGAGCATCGGACATTCATTTACTCGATTCTTACAGAGAACCTGGCTTGCTCTCGGTTTAGGATAGGCCCAGGCGGAAGGTGGGTAAATACACTGATTTTCAATTTCAGCAATACGCATCATACGTCTTGCTGCTTCTTCATATTGTTTGAATTTTTTAATAATGGGATTGATTAACTCTTTATGGAAGTAGCCTCTGGCAGCATTGTACGCAACCATGTAGACCAGCTCCTCCGCAAATTCTTCTCCGGGGTCAATACGACGTTTTATAGAATCAATATACCTGGAAATTTTTAGAACCTCGGTCAGAATCATCTTTGCCATCTCCAGATTCTCATTTACCGGCAGAATGGTCGACGATGTTTGAGTGTCCTGGATTGACTCCTGTTCATTCTCAA
Organism: Leptospirales bacterium; assembly: GCA_050295715.1. GTDB lineage: Bacteria > Spirochaetota > Leptospiria > Leptospirales > Leptonemataceae > JBNKQE01. The sequence goes on along the minus strand of JBNKQE010000207.1, from coordinate 7,988 downwards.
GAATGTGCTCCATTCCAGTTTCAATATTTATGTCAATGGATGATGCTATTGGTTTATGAGTCTTCAGTGGTACAGATGGTAAAACAGGTGAATTTAATATTGCATCAGAAATTTCCGGAGCAAGATTCAGTTTCTCAGCAGCTATACATGATTTCTGAGCCATCTTTATTCGAAGTCTTTCATCTTCCGGATAATCATTCCAGACTGTACTGCCTGCAAAGGGCAGATCAAGGCAGAGCCCTGCCAGAAATGCATTACGATTTATAAACCTGATTTTATATGCTTTTTGAATCATTACGCCAAGGGTCAATAAACCGAGGTCTGCCAGATGATTGAAGAACTGCTTCTTGTCTCTTGCAAGCTTAAAGAAAGTCATAATCAAGGATCGATTATTGGTCATAGAGTTTCTCACATACTCTTTATAGGGATGGAGAGTTCCCTCGTAGAGCTGTGCAATAAACTTGTTTTCCGGCGCATTAAGACGCAGGAGCATCTTCTCACCTATAGATCTCCGAATCCCAATAAGAAGCTCGGATGTAAGTGACACTTTGAAGACAGGTTCATACTGGCCTTCCATCTCTTCCAGCTTGCGATAGATGGAATCTTTTAGATAGAGATTCTCTTTATAAAGTACTTTGCCTGTTCTATCCAGCAATGGACTGAAGAGCTTGACTTTCCCGAACAGGTCATATTCACGCAAGAATAGACCGAAATCCATAAGCGTGTAAAAAGTTATGCCGTCAGCTTCGATTTTCATGCTCATGGCTGCATTAAAATCTGTGGAGGTTGATTGGTTATTCTGATTTTCGGATTCCATACTGATTTTTACTGCTTTGTAAAGAAATGTCTATCGTTCATTACAACAATCCATTCATCTTATTATTATAACAATATAATTTTGGAAATGTTTAAGATATATACATTTCATGTCAGTCTATCATTTTCTCAGACCGAGTTTCATGAAGATGGCTTACGGAAATTGAATTGCAGTTAATTACAGGAGAACTCTCTTTAGTGAAAACTATTTTGCAATGGCTGTGAATCTGTTTGACCGCAAACCGCCAAAGCGGGATGGAGTATGATATGGATAGAACATTTATCATTATCAAGCCCGATGCAGTAAAAAATAAGCATGTGGGTAATATCATTGCAAGAATTGAGAAAGAAAACTTCAAGATTCTCGGAATGAGGCTGATTCAATTGAGCAAAGCCGATGCTCAAAAGTTTTATGAAGTTCACAAAGAGCGTCCTTTTTATGACGATCTTTGCGGATTCATGAGCTCCGGACCGGTTGTTGTAGCAGCTCTGGAAGCTGACGGCGCTGTAAAAAAGTGGCGAGATCTTATTGGCGCAACCGATCCCAAAGAAGCGGCTGAAAATACGATTCGCAAATTATTTGCGGAAAGCAAAGAAGCCAATGCCGTTCACGGTTCCGACTCGGACGAGAACGCAAAACAGGAGATCAGTTTCTTTTTCAAAGATTCGGATCTGGTCTAATCTGTGCCATGTCCCCGGATGAATTCCGCGGGCATGGCCAATTTTAAGCTCTGATATTATTCGTTCTAAAAATTGACAGAGAGGCGTTCCTGTACAACCAGAATTGCCTTCTGGTTTTTACAGAATAGAATACTTCTTTTTAAAAAATAGAAATCGGAGGACTCCTTTGAGCCGCTCATTATCTTTTATCCTTAAAAATTATCCGCCTGCTGTTGACCGGTTTCTGTCTGATCAAATTGGAGCATTGATGCATCAAGCAGCTGTCAAAGAGGTTGCTGATCCGGCAATGTATTCATTGATGGCCGGCGGTAAGAGAATACGTCCATTGAGTCTTCTTCTCGCTGCAGGTGTAACACCTGTGAATGATGGAGGAGAGATCCTGGAGTTTAATCCGGAAACTTACGGGTATCGTGCTTTACTTGCAGGTTCGGCTATCGAATGCATTCATACTTACTCTTTAATACATGATGATTTACCCGCTATGGATGACGATGATTTACGGCGGGGACGACCCTCCTGTCATAAGGCCTATAGCGAATGGGCTGCCATACTTGCAGGAGATGCTCTGAATACTTTTGCGTTTCGTCTTCTCACGGATGCTGTGGATCCGAAGGAATCTCATATGCTGGGCGGACTGGTTCGCGTCCTGTCAGAGGCCGCAGGTATAAGCGGAATGATTTGCGGTCAGGCTCTCGACCTGCGTTCTGAAAAGGACGAAAAATTTCGCCGTTCCCAAAACCAGGAAGAATTGCTTCTGGAAATACATAATAAAAAGACGGCGGCCATGATGGCTGCAGGCTTTGAAATGGGAGCTATTCTTTCCGGTGTAAGTGATACTTCAGGCTACCGAAAATTCGGTCTGGGACTTGGGCTGTTGTTTCAGATAACAGATGATATTCTCGATGTGGTATCTGATACAGAGACTCTCGGCAAGACTGCAGGCAAAGATGAAAAGTCAGGAAAGTTGACTTACCCGGCATTGTACGGATTGGAGGAGAGTCGCAAGAAAGCATCCAGGCTCTCCGAGGAATTGAAAGGGATTGCCGGAGGGCTTCCTGCTGGACCTCATATGGAAATCGATATGCGAAGCGCTATCGAAGAACTTCCATCCTATATAGAAAAACGGATTAATTGAGATGGCCCGGCGGACCCTTCGCGAAAGACTTCGCCTGGAAGGTTACGAAGATCGGACGATTGACGCAATACTTCTTACCGGTCGTGTCAGGATTCGAGGCGAAGTGGAAAAATCCGGAGCAAAACGCATTGCCGATGATGAAACGGTTACTGTTACTGAATCAGAATCGACAATCAATCGCGCTTATAAAAAGCTGGACGGGGCAATTGAGCGAATTGAAACAGATGTTACTGGAAGGGTTTGCGTTGATTTAGGAGCTTCTCACGGGGGATTTACAAAGTGTCTCCTGGATCGAGGGGCCAGTCGTGTCTATGCTGTCGATGTTGCTTATGGCATTCTTGATTACTCACTTCGAAAAGATTCGCGCGTTGTTGTTCTGGAAAGGACAAATGCGCGAGATATAAACAAAAACTGGTTTTTACCGGATGATATAGGTTCCGGGGAGGACCTGTTTATTACAGGAGATCTATCTTTTATTTCACTTGTAACCGTATTGAGGAGTCTTGCCGATTTTTTTAAGACGGAGAAAATTAAGATGGAAGGATTGCTTCTGTTAAAACCTCAATTTGAAGCATCTCATTTGACGGAGCGTGGAATAATTCGCGATGATCGGGTGCGGGAATCTATTGTAAGCAAGACCACCGCAAAGATCGAAGAGCTCGGATATAAAATTCATGCGGTAATTCCTTCCAGCCTCACAGGCACAAGGGGAAATCAGGAGTATCTGGTCTCCCTTGAATTCATTCCTCTTTAATTTATAAAATTTTAAAGAGAGTTATTTGTTAATCGATCGGATTATACGAATTCTCAGATTTGTTGTTATCTCAACAAATTGAAATTCATAACGCCTTTATTCTACAGTCAGAAACAGGCTATATATATACAACAGCCGAAATCCTCCAGCAATACTCTGTAAATGTTGAAAAAAAATTATATGTGTTAAAAAAAACCATGTTAGTCGTTTGACTGATTAGCTTGCAATCCTTATACTGGAACGAGCGCGGTGTACAGGCCTGTTTCGAGGAATGCAAATGACAGAGAATATTAATGAAAACATAACTGAGGTAAGAAATTTCCTGACAAGAACCGGTGCAAAGACCTATTCGGTTCTTGAAGAACTCCTCAATACATTAACTCACGGTATGGGTCTTTTACTCAGCATAGGCGCCGTGATCTGGCTGGTTTACAAGGCATCAACTACTGAGTCCGAGTATATATTAATCAGTGCCATAATCTATGGCGGTGCAATGGTTTTTCTATATCTCTCATCCACTCTCTATCACTCATTTTTTCCTCTTCCGGCTGTTAAGCGTGTTTTAAAAGTTATCGATCATATATCTATCTTCCTTTTTATCGCCGGATCCTATACCCCGATTGCTCTGGTGCTCATGCATGGAACAACAGGATGGGTCATGTTTATTACCGTATGGACCCTTGCATTGATCGGGATAATTCAGAAAATATTCTTTATTCGAAAATTTAAGGTATTGCCTATTCTGCTCTATCTTGGAATGGGCTGGTTTGCTGTAGTATTTTTCTCTGAGTTGTATACTCTTTTACCCACGACAGGTCTTCTGCTGCTGGTGTCCGGTGGTGTCGCCTATTCCGTTGGAGTTATTTTTTATCTGCTTGATAATGTTCCCTATATGCACTCAATATGGCATCTATTCGTTCTTGCCGGTAGCGTATTGCACTTTCTTGTAATGCAAAATTACGTCCTCGTATAAAAGCCATGGCAACTGACACGCTTTACCGGTATCCTGATATCCTGTAACAATAGCAATATAATCCATTCACTTGCGGAATGGATTAATCATCCTCTTCAACTATTCCTACCAGGACACCGCCAGCACCTTCCATATGAGCGGTAAGTGTATGACATTCTTCGGATACATTGATAAGATACAAATTAAATTTACCGCATTCACGTACCGGTGATGTCTCAATTACATAATCATCGAGGTCTTTTTTAATCATAATATCCGGAAATTTTTTTCTGATTTTTTGAATGGATGTGTCATCCGTTCCATTTGCTTTGATCTCTTTCTCAAGAGTGTCAAGTAAAGCACTGTCAATCATATATTATTCCCTGAATTATTATCAAAATATTGACTCAGTCTTATCCAGTGACTGACTGATTATCAATATACTATTCTAAACAACTTAAATTTTTCCTTCATCTGAAACGATTACTTTTTTTAAGAGAACAATTTTATGCGGTTAAAAATTCAGCCGGGATTGAGTATGATAATGATTACAGAGAATGTAAATTGAAATGATTCCTCTTTAATGATTCGTCCAATACGGGGTGGTTGGAGTCCAGGATCAGGTTATCGATGAAACAGCCGGATTACAGTGATTATTTGCGTGTTTATAACTGGCATGGGTTGAATGACCGGAATATTCTCACAGATACTGTTTCTGAAAAATCCATTCGAAATTGCTTCGATCAGATATCTGAACTTTCGCGGCATCATAGCGTTTTCAATGAAATTCTTCCTCCTGAATTTATAAAACCATTGCGAGCCTACCATGATGGGGATGATTCAGTCCACATTCATTTTCAGAGTCTGGAAAATCAGACACTCTTTTTGTCCGACTTTATGGATTATATTATATTATTCAGAAAAAAAAATCCCTCATAACAGAGAGATTTTTCGATATGAATTTTGCTGAATGATACAATCAATGAAGATAAATCAAATTTCTTACTGATATCTAAATTTTTTTTCATTTTAGCATATTTAAATGATATCCGTTTAACAAATTCACTATATGTTTGCGATTGATGAATTTTCAAAACGTCCTATAGAATACGCGGACTTATAAGCCTCAAACAAAGAGGCGATATTTATATTTATGAGAGAGGATTGATTTTTATGGAACGAAGAAAGTATATTCGATTTAATCCTGAACTTCTTGAAGTCGCAATCATTGCATTTGAAAGCAATAAACATAAGGATTATGACGATACGACCATACAGATGGAAGGCGATATGGCTGCATTGATTATCGATGAATCATACAGTGGCTGTAATTTGCTTATTTTCAACCGTAAAAAAGACCCATCTTTATTCTCTGTTGGTTCTTCCTGCGTTGTTAAAGCCGGAGTGCTCAGTCCTTTAAAAGCAACGGTTCGCTGGCGGGAGGAAGTAACTCCGGAAATATTAAAAGCCGGATTAGAGTTTGAGGATTAGACATATTATCTGATATATTTGTAGTATGGATCGATCTAATTTCTAAATCCTGGCAATCAGCGCGTATGTGGTGCTTCTTACACGGATATATATACCTGAGGATATTGTGAGCCGGAGGTAAAAAAAAATTGAAATGATGAGCCTGAGATATAAAACATTATTTCTATTTATTATTGCTTATATCTCACTATTCAATTTTATTTCTGCCCGGCAGGAGACAGAGGTAATTATTGGAGTTCTTGCCAAACGCGGTACTCACGCAACCATTGAGAGATGGAGTGCCACGGCTGACAATCTAAGCCGAAATATTCAGGGGTATACATTTCGCGTTGTCCCGCTGAGTTTTGATGAACTCATTGATAAGGTACGCACAAAGGAAGTTGACTTTATTCTGGCAAATTCCGGATACTATGTTACACTTGAAAAGCGATTTGGTGTTAGCCGTATTGCCACTCTTGAAAACAGAAGCAATGAGTCAGGAAGAACTACTGTATTCGGAGGTGTCATATTTACACGAAAGGAAAGGGAGGATATTAACAACTTTATTGACCTCAAGGGAAAAGAATTTCTGGCTGTGCATCCCCGTTCTTTTGGCGGTTTCCAGGTGGCATGGCGTGAATTACACGATGCCGGTATTGATCCCTATCAAAGTTTTCATCTTCGGTTTATGGAGACGCATGATGAAGTTGTATACAATGTCCTCGAAGGCAGAGTCGATGCCGGAACTGTACGCACAGATACTCTGGAAAGGATGGGTTATGAAGGGAAGATAAATATTAATGATGTAAAAATAATTGAACCGAAACATCATAAAGATTTCCCGTATTTTTGCAGTACTCGATTATATCCGGAGTGGCCATTCGCTCGTTCTCCGCATGTCTCGCCTCAGCTCAGTAAAAAAGTGGCAACGGTCCTTCTGCAAATTACAGAGGAAAGCAATGCTGCCAGAAAAGGACAATATGCGGGTTGGACAGTCCCATCCAATTATCAGCCCGTTCATGACCTTCTGAGAACTTTACATCTTGATCCGTATTCCCGACCTCCCGGTATTGAAGAGATCTGGTATGCTTATTCTTACTGGATACTTGGGACTTTTTTCTTTCTTCTTATACTCTCAGCGTCGATTACAATTGTATTATTCTTAAATCGAGAATTAAGACGCAAGGAACAGGAGTTAAGAGAGGCGAGGGATAATCTTGAAGAAAATGTAGAACGTAGAACTACTGATTTGAAGATTGCACTGAACGAACTGGAAGAGAGTCGAAAACAGATTGATCTGAGCCGTAAAGACTGGAATGACGCTTTTGATGCAATCCTCGACCCAATATTCATACACGATAAAGATCTCAGAATCTTAAAAGTAAATCCTGCCTATGAGAAGAGGGCCAGACTGTCTCAAGAGGAGATTGAGGGAAGATATTACTGGGAAATATTTCCTGTAATGACCGGACCTTTTGCATCGTGCAGTAGTTTCCCGGAAAAATTAAGTATTGAAGGAAACGAAATAGAACTGGAAACGGGTGAAATATTTATATCGCAGTCTTTTGGTATCAAGAAAGCCGATGGCAGTTATGTAAATGCAATTCATATTTTAAAAGACATAACGGAAGAAAAAAAAGCGTATCACAACCTCCAGTATCGTTTGTACTGTGAATCTATTGTTGCGGATATCGCTTATAAATTTATTGAAGTAGATCCGCGCAGTATCGATGTCGAGGCCCAGAACAGCCTGAGCAAACTGGGAATGGCTGCGAATGTTGACAGGGCCTATATTGTTCTTTACGACCAAAAAACAGGCGAAGCGAATAAGCTCTTTAAATGGTGTTCCAGAAACTGCAGGGATGACAGCTCATTTACCTTGCACAGATATCCTGATAGATTCCCATGGTTTAAGCGACAACTAAATGAATTAAAATCAATTTATATTGAGGATGTTGACAGTTTACCTGCGGAAGCAAATTCTGAAAAACTTTCGTTGAGTGAACAGCACGTAAAATCTCTTCTCTCATTTCCCGTATTTTTTTCCGGTAAGCTGCATGGTGCTATCGTATTTGATCGAACAGTTATATATTCTGAGTGGCCAAGAGAGGATCGGCAGATTCTTGAAACTGCGGCGAGAATTCTGGCAAGTGCTTTAAAAAGAAAGGATACGGAGAGAG
>JBNKQE010000206.1:0-8520 GCA_050295715.1 Leptospirales bacterium | reverse complement strand
ACTGGATTCCGGCAACTTTTCCTTTATATACAATTTAACAAAGCCCATAAGGGAACAGAGTACCGGCCGTGTCAACCCCTGGTGGGAATCTTCCAGGCGATCCAATTCTGATTCCAGCGGAAGGCTGTCGGCCAGGCGGTCGCAATAACCTTCGCGTATCAACTGTCTGATAATGGACCTGTAGTAAGAGATTTGACGCGGTGTTCTTTTTTTGTCCAGGGATAAGGCCAGATTGTTTGAATGATTATGGCTTAAGACACTATCAATCGCTGCACTTTCATATTTGCGGATCAGTTTGTTGCGGTCTTTAATATTTTTAAGTTTTTTCGAATCCAGTAAATGCTGCAGTAGAATTTTAAGATTTACCTCATGGTCAGACATGTCGACACCGGCCGAGTTGTCTATTGCATCTGTATTCAAGCGAATCCCTTTTTGCGCAGCCTGGACCCGGGCTGCTTGTGTCATACCCAGATTGCCCCCTTCGCCTATAATTTTCGCATTAATATCACTTGCGTTAATTCTAACGCGATCATTTGATGGATCTCCTGCGTCATAATGAGACTCTCTGTCAGACTTGAAATATGTGCCGACACCGCCATTCCAGAGTAGATCGACGGGAGCTTTTAATATTGCCTGAATCAGTTCTTCACCGCTCATATAAGATTCTGTAACATTCAAAGCCTGACGAACACTGGCATTCAAAGTGATCTTTCGACTGGATCTGTCAAAAACACCTCCTCCCTTTGAGATAAGCGAGGCATTGTATTCGTTCCAGTTCAGTCCTTTGTCAAAAAGTCTTTTTCGTTCTCGAAAACCGGTCTGCGGATCAGGATTGGGATCAATGAATATATACAAATGATTGAATGCTCCAATTAAACGAATTGTTTTTGAAAGCAGCAATCCGTTTCCAAAAACATCTCCGCTCATATCTCCGATTCCTGTTACACTGATTGTATCGACTTCCGGATTTTTCCCTGTTTCCATGAAATGACGGAGGACGGATTGCCACGCTCCTTTTGCGGTGATACCCTGGACTTTGTGATCATAACCATTTTCACCACCTGAAGCAAATGCATCGTTCAGCCAGTAGTTTCTGGATATACTGATCTCATTGGCCAGGTTGCTGAAGGTTGCAGTTCCTTTGTCTGCAGCGACAACAAGGTAGGGGTCATTGTCATCAAGGCATTTTATGTTTTCCGGATGCGTTACATTGCCATCGCGTTTCAAGTTGTCTGTCACCTCAAGAAGTCGGGTAATGTATCTTTTGTATATTTCTTTTCCGGCTTCGAGTCTTTCTTCTCTTGTTTCGAATGTTCTGTTTTTAATAATGAATCCGCCTTTGCTGCCGGCAGGTACGATTATTGTATTCTTGACCATCTGTGCTTTCATGAGCCCCAGTATTTCTTTGCGGTAATCATCGTTTCTGTCAGACCAGCGAAGCCCTCCACGCGCTACAGGTCCACTTCGCAAGTGTATTCCTTCCATGTCATACCCAAATATGAAAATCTCATAAAGAGGAGCAGGGTGCGGAATTCCCGGAATCTCTTTGCTGTGAATTTTAAAGCTTATCTCCCGAGCATATTGATAATAATTTGTGCGAACAATGGCTTTTGTTATGGCAACAAAATTTCGGCAGATCGCCTCATCCAGTGCCGATTGAAGGTTGGAAAACGAACTTTCCAGATGCTTTTCAGCCTGTTCGATGGAAATTTCCGGTTCGAGAGAGTGCCGGGAGTGAAAAACCTGAATCAAAGAACGCGTAAAAGCGGGATAACTGAGCAATTTTTCTGTAAGAGTAGGCCTGGTCTGCGATTTTTTTATTTGAAAATAGAAGCTGCTGAGAGCCTTCAGCAGATTTAATTCGAATTTATTTATACCTGCCAGCAAGCATATTGCGTTAAGCTTTTCAGCAGTTGTCTTTTTGTTCAGGGCAGACTGTATTGCGTCTGCAATGCGGTCCATATCATCGTTAAGCAGAGAGTCGCTATCGGCCACAATAAAAGCATGGACATATCCATTCCCTGTCTCTCCGCCATATGGGAAAGTATACTCGGTCTTGATCTTGAATCCGAATTGAGTTATTATTGGGATCAGGTCGCTTATATTTACAGATTTCTTTGTAAATACCTTTATACTGCGTTCACCATTCATACGTCGATAAAAGAGAACAATAAATTCATCATCTTTCAGGCTGTCTTCTATCAGGCGAAGATCATGAAAAACTTCACCGGGAGTCTGGTGTGTTTCGTGATCGGCTGTGATATAGTGTAAAGAGTCCAGAAGGAACTTACGTATCCTTTCTGGATCCGTGTAGCGGCTTTCAACAAGGTATCGAAACCGGGTCCTCCATGATGTGAAAATAATTTCTGCGGATTTTCGAATAGAGTTTTTAATGGACTCTATAGTATCTTTCAGAGGCTCTACGCCGATAAAAAAGATAACAATGTCCTCGTATCGATGCCTTGTATCAACGCGGATCCTCATAAGATCATTGTTTAGAAAGTTATGAATTTTCCTCTCGTCAACCTGCTCGGCATCCTTAAATGGAATTATTGCCAGTGTCCAGATTCTTGAATGTTCCAGATCAGGAAATATATCAAAAGTAGGCTCTTCAGTATAAAGTGATAAGAAAACTCGGCCTATCCATTTTGAGATTAATTCATCAGAGCGAGTGGCAAGCGTACCTATGGGGAAGGCAATCGACGCGTTAAGCAATTCTTTGTGGAGGTGCGAGGTCGGATGAAGTCGCATAGACATCGAAATACGGTCAAGTTTTCTACGAATGAACGGAATGTCACTTCGTGGTGTAAGGTTTGCTCTTCGTGTAAAATGTCCGGCTATTACGAGTGAATAATTATTTTTGTGAGCATGTACAAAATAGATGGGACGTCGGCTATCAACGCGGCTATTCAGATCCGTCTCAATGAAGTCTACGGATTCATCTATTTGTATCAATCGGTCTGGTTTTATCAGCTTCAGACGTTCTCTAAATCTTGCGTTACGAAAGACTCCCAGTTTTTTACCGGACAGATTCCCGTCCCGATAGAATACTGATCCAAGAAAGACAAAATTTCTTTTTAGCCATGCTGCGTCAGGGATTCCATAACTGGACTCCAGATTCAACCGATTTAAGTAATCCAGCATTTGCGGGAAATGTTGGACGATTATCTGCAGTTCCTCAAGGTTAGCCAATATTTCATTGGCTATCCGCCGATGCAACCTGTCAGGAATTCGAGATACTTCAATGTATAAGTACGATTCCAGATTTGCGTTTTTTAGACGATTCTGTTCCGAGTAGTCAAGATCTGTGAGGTTTCCTTGCTCATCACGACAGATTGCTAAAACCGGCTGGATAGTAGAGTTGATTCTTTGATCCTGCGATGTTATGAAATCAATCACCGTATCCGTTATGAATGGTATATCAGGCATCAGTACTTCAATAACGGTTGTGTTCGTGAGCCAGGAAAAATCTGATTTGTAATTACGAATTCGAAATTTTATGTTTTCTTTAAAGATTGAAATAAAATCATAGCGTTCAATGATAAATTTATCAAGATCATCAGGAGATAAAAAATCTCTTGTAAAGGGGGGGATAAAAAATGAAAATTTATTTTTGAATTTATCGAATAGATTTATTTTTTTCATATGTTTTTTTATTGTATTGAATATTTATTGAAAATTTATTGAAAATATACTCATAAAAATTGTAATGCTGTATTGAATAACGTCGTCATATCGTCTGCTGTAAGCATTGAATTTTATGAACACTGAACAATCAAACAAAATATCGATTTATTTGCCTGCGTTTGTTATACTTTTCCTTACTCTAGTTAGACTTTATTTATCTATGAGTATCGGACTGCACCCGGATGAAGCCTACTACTGGGAATGGTCCAGGAAACTTGATCTGTCATATTATGATCAGGGTCCAGGGGTTGCATTGTTTATTGCCTTTTTCACCCGTTTTCTCGGTGATACACACATTGCTTTGAAATCAGCTACCGCAACCGCTGCCGCAATAACTCTTGGATTTTCATACGCAAGCGCACGTCTCTACGGTCTAAACCGTATTCATTCAATGGGTGTATTGCTCATTCTATCATTTGCCCCCTCTCTATTTCTGGGATCAATGCTGATTATGCATGATTCGCCTTTGATTCTTTTCTGGTCAGCCGCTCTCTATTTTTCCCTACGATATCTAAAACTGGGGAATAAGAATGTAGATCTGTTTATGATGTTCATTTCTCTTGCAGGGGGTTTTTTAAGCAAGCATACAATGGTATTTTTTGCTCTGTCATTGATTCTCTGGATCCTCATTGATCCTGCACGGTTAAAAATTATCAAGAATAAGATGTTCTATGCAGGATTTGGCCTGGCTCTATTGATTTCTACTCCGGTTTTATACTGGAATCTACAGCATAACTGGGCCGGAGTGGAGGCAATTGTGTACCTTCGCTCATCGGGTGGGGTTTCTGATAAATCGGGAGGAGTTGCGAATTTGATTATTGGGCAGATGCTGTCTGTCACTCCATTCTGGTTTCTGATTCCCGTTTTCCTGGGCCTGGATGGTCTCTACTCTTATTTGAAAAGAAATTTTAAGATTGTGTTTTCGTTAAAGCAATACCTGGTTCAGGCTTTAAGAAATTATTTCGGCAGGATTCAGCAATCAGCACAAATTGATAAAGACGTAAAGCATCTGGTTTTCCTGAACGGAATGATCCTTCCCATCTTTTTTCTTGCTATATCCTTTGATAGAATTATCCAGGCGAACTGGCTATATCCGTCGTATCCTGCACTTGTCATCTCTACCGCTGGTGTAATGCAAAATTCAATGAAATGGAAGAGATTGAGCAGAGCCTTGCTTGGCCTGGGTGGTCTTGTATCAGCAGGATTTATATTTCTGGGACTTTTTTCATTACAGGTCCTTCCTGTGTTGCCGGATGGCTTCCCTGTTAAAACCTTACCCGGGTTACAGACCGAGGGATATGAAGAGATTGTAAATAAAGTTGTAAAATTGCGTAGTGAACTGGACCCCGAAGCAGGTATCGCTGCCAATAGATACCAGGATGCGGCTATTGCATCATGGTATTTGAGGGGTCATGAGGACGTCGACTCCATAAACATTTTGCAGAAAAACCAGTATTCATTCTGGAATATAATGCAAACGGGAAGGAATTATTTTATCTTTCATGTAAATGAAGACCAGTGTGATGCACCTCCTATCTTACTTGAGCCTGTATTGAAATATATGTTCGGTAAGGTCTCTATGCTGGAAGAGGGAAAGATATCATATAATGGTATTGTGCATAAGAATTATATGATCTGGCATGCTGTGGATTATCGCAGGCCCTGGGATACGATGCTGCTTGAATACATTAATAAAAGGGCCATTTTTGATATGATGCCCAATATGAACATGTATAATACCGAGGATAAGCGAGCGAAGAAAACCGGTAATCAGGACGTTGTACAGATGATGGCACGTTTTGCAATGTTAAAAAAAGAATCGGGTAAAGAGCAATGTGGTCAGTGAACGGTAATTATTCAAACAGGCTATCATCAATGGATGGGATAATAAATTCTGTTCGAATGATTGCATTGCTTATTTTTCTTCTTTTATTTTCTGGATGCAGTGACAGGTTTAAGCCACATGTGTCGGATGATGGTTTAACGGAAAAGGTACTTGGAGCTTACGCGCAGGCTATGTGTGATAAGATGATATATTGCTATAAGCCAGTCTATCGTACCATGTCGCCGGAATTGCAGAACCAGATCAGTGTAGATGAGTGTGTTAAGGTAGCAACGGCCAACCTTAAGAAAAATGCTGCTCTGCATTCGCCCATGCTGAAAATGTTTGCACTATCATGTTATGACGATCTCCTTGCAGGTTCGTGTGATACAATTGCTCAGGATGCTATTATGAATCCCTCCTGTTTGCAGATGCGGATGACAGCCATAAAAGTATCAAAGGAATATCGTAAGTGATGGAAAATATATCCCGATGGCTACTTATATTTGGGGCTATTGCGATTGTTCTGGGGATCATATTTAGATTCCTGCCTGATTCTTTAATTCCGGGCAAACTTCCTGGAGACATCCATCTTAAAAAAGGTAACTTTCACTTTTATTTTCCGCTTGCAACCAGCATTGCCCTCAGCGTTATTTTAACAATTGTTTTGTGGCTGATTCAGCTTTTCCGTAACATTAGATAATTAAATAAAAACACGCCTGTTCATGGACTATTGCCGGAACAGGCGGGGCATACTATGTTTGATTTTAAAGAGCTTGTGTCTCAGCTTTCCAAACCAATTATCCTTTTGATTCTCTTAATTATATCAGGGACAACGGGATTTACTGCAATTGAAGGCTGGGATACGCTTGATTCCCTCTACATGACCCTTATTACCCTCACAACTGTGGGTTTCGGTGAAGTTCATTCTTTAAGCGGGGGAGGAAAAGTTTTTACAATGCTTTTGCTTCTCGGTGGGGTCATTTTTTATGCAACGGCCATTAACGGGATTGCCAGAGGCCTTATAGAAACAAGTCTTTCTGATAGAGTAAATGAATACAGGATGCTTCGGAAAATACAAAAAATGAAAAATCATTATATAATCTGTGGTGGTGGGCGTATGGCGCTCGCTATTGGCGAAGAACTTGAGAGAGCGGGAAATGATTTTGTGTTTATTGAAAAAAATCATGAATCTATTGTTTCTGAACATAAAGAGCGTTGGCCGATACTTGTAAAAGATGCACTCCTTGAGGAGGCTCTGATAGAAGCTGGAATTGAAGAAGCGCAGGGACTGGCAGCAGTCCTACCGACAGATGCCGACAATCTATTCGTTGTTCTTTCTGCGCGAAAATTAAATACTGATTTATATATTCAGACCAGGATTGCGCTGGAGTCGACAAGACCCAAGATGATTCAGGCCGGCGCAAATAAAGTTGTATCACCCTACAATGCTGGCGGTGTTCAAATTGCCAGAACGTTTGTAAATCCCGAAGTTGACGATTTCCTATCCGTTGTTACGGATAGAGCAAGTTATGAATTTGAGATGAAGATACATACGGTTGCCCACGAGGATAGTTTTTGTAATCGATCTTTACGAGATTCCGAGTTCCGAAGCCAGGGATATACTGTTATAGGTGTGCGATATGAGGATGGACGTATGGTTTTTGCGCCCGATGCAAAGTTTACATTGCGGCAGGGGCAGCAGATATTCCTGATGGGCCCTGGAAGCGAACCGCCCGGGGAACCGAAACCTGCATAAATTTCTTGTATACGAATGGGTATTAAAAACTGCAGTTTTTCGATTATAATATATTTTCATAAGTTTCGTCTAATTCATTAAGAAGAAGCTGTTGCATTAATGTTGGCAGTTGGATGGATGAAAAATGAAGATACCACGTTATATACTTTCTCTTGCGCTGGTGCTTTTTATATTCAGAGCATCGGAAATTATTCCACGGGGAAACACGAAATATTTCTGCAGCTTCTATTTTACTCAAATTGGATGTATTCACTGTGCACTATCCGATCCGTATCTTTTTACCGAAATATTGCCAGGGAATCCTCATGTCGTGATGCTGGAGTATGAAATTGCGCGAAGCCCGGGAAATGGAAGGGTTTTTGCATATTATGCACGTAAATTCAATGGTGGTTTTTCTGTGCCGCATATTGTATCCGGAGATGCGAGCGTTATAGTTGGTGACAGTCCGATTCTGGAAAGGTATGAAGGAGTGTTTACGGGCAGGGTTTCGAGTTGTCCGCTTCCAGGGAAAAATATCTCTGTAGAGAAACTTCCATTCTCACAGCTGCCGGGAAATCCTGTTGTATGGAGGGGGAAGAGAGTTATGTTTCGCAGGAACGAAGGAGGATCGGATTCTATATTGCAATCTCTTCTTATCTCAAATAATATTCGCCAGAGTTTGAATGAATTTACATATAAAAGGGTTAAGCCTGCAGGGATGGCTTATTCCGGCGGCGAAGTCATATTTAAAAATGCGGTTCTTGTGGAGGGGTGGGTTTTACAATGGAATGATATTTGAAATATTCTGGTATTTTGTAAAATGCTCCAGTAAGGGTGGTATAAATTGATTGAAGAACTGGATCTTATGCAGATTGTATGGCTGGCACTGGCTGATGCAGTGAATCCATGTGCTCTGGCAGTTCTGGCATTGATATTAATATCTATAATAACATTGAATCCCGGCAACAGATATCGGGTGTTGTATGCAGGGTTATCATTTTCTATCGCTGTTTTGATAATGTATCTATTTTATGGTATTGTTATAATACGTTTTTTCCAAATTGTCCAGACTCTTACATCGATTAAATTATATCTCTATCGTGGACTCGGTCTGCTCGCTATTCTGCTGGGAATTCTGAATACAAAGGATTTTATCAATTACAGACCAGGCAGTCCGGGAACAGAGATGCCAATAGTATTACATCCCTATATGCAGTCCCTGGTTTCGCGGGCAACCGGTCCTGCCGGAGCATTCTTAATTGGACTTTTTGTT
>JBNKQE010000205.1:0-8560 GCA_050295715.1 Leptospirales bacterium | reverse complement strand
TGTTGACCAGTCACCTGTTGTAAAGGTAACATCAACGCTGGAAGCAGGGGATCCACCAGCCGAGACAAGTGCCTCTGTAGCATCACCGCTTGTAACAGTTACAACAACATCGTTGTTGGGCTGTGTATTTAGTACAATTGTGTAAGTGGAAGACCCCGCTCCTTCTGAAAATGGAGCTACAAGATTCGTATCCACTGTAAAACCCGGTTCATAGTCCTGCACTGTCAGTCCCAGGTTTTTCGCAGGGAGTGACTTGTATCCAGTCGTATCCGTACTTGTGGATTTTACAGTCAGTGTAATATTGAAAGTCTGATTGCCATCCGTAAGTGTATCATCCTGTGCCACAACGGTCACAGTTTGAGGAGTTGACCAGGGATCACTTCCCGCAGAATCTGTAAAAGTCAGTTCCACACTGGAGGCAGCAGATCCTGTAGTTTTAACAAGAGCTTCACTTGTATCACCACTTGCTACAGTAATTATTACAGTCCCGCCAGCGCTTGGCTCCGTATTGAGAACCACATCAAATGTCGTTGTCCCTTCAAATTCACTGATGGACGTAAGTGTAGTCGTTGGTGTAGTGGTAATCCCAGGAACGTCATCATCTGATACAGTTAACGACAGGTTTTTTGTTGGTAGACTGGCATAACCGGTTGTATCCGCTGTTGTCCCGTCAATTGACAGAGTTATATTGAAAGTCTGATTCCCATCGGCCAGAGCATCATCTGCAGCCGTAACCGTAATAGTCTGTGCGCTATCCCAGTTGCCTGGAGTAAACGTAATCTGTGCTAGATCGACGTCAGCTTCAGAAGTGTCAGCACTTACCACATTTATAACAACATTGTTATCGGGTTCTGAGTTTAGAACCACATCAAAGGTTGTCGTAGTTGATCCGGTTTCAGCAATTGAAGTAAGTGTTGATACGGGATTAGTTGTAATACCGGCTGTATCATCATCCTGTGAGGTAACAGAGACTGTATATGTAGTGATAATTGCACTATAATCGGCATCAGCCGTCGAAGCATTCACCTTAACTGTAACATCAAAAGTTTGATTTCCATCAGCAATACTATCATCCAGACCGGTTACTGTTACTGTTTGAGGATCGGACCAGTTGCCCGTAGTAAAAGTTAGAGTTGCAGGAGAGATGTCCGCTTCCGTAGTTTCCAAACTTGCTACATCGAGAACGACATCAGCACTGGGTTGTGTATTCAGTACGACAGTAAATGAGGTTGTTCCACCATTCTCACTGAACGGTGCTACAGCCGTATCGACAATTGTTATCCCTGGATAGTAATCCATTACGGTAACTGATGCGTTTTTAGCAGCAAGACTGGCGTATCCCGTTGTATCTGCTGTCGATCCCGTATTTACAGTATGAGTGATATTTATTGTTCGATTTCCATCTTCGATGCTATCATTTACCGCGTTTATGGTAACGGATTGAGGAGTGGACCAATTTCCCGGAGTAAATGTAAGCTGACTGACCGAGACGGTTGCTTCTCCCACATCGCTGCTTGCTACATCGATAACCACATTCCCGTCAGGTTCTGTGTTCAATTTTGCAGTATAGGTTGTTGACCCGCCATTTTCACTGATAGCCGGTATGGCGTCAGGTGAAATTGTCAGTCCTGGCACCGGATTCGGTCCACCTCCGCCCAAAAATGCAAATAAAAGTGGATTTATGCCACCACCGCTGGGTGGTTTACAGGCAGTCAATGCCATGAGCAATCCTGCCAGTATAGTTAAATTAAAGTATTTTAATTTCTTCTGAAATTTTCTAATAACATTCATTTCAGCTGAACTCCCGTTTAACAGGATTTGCCTGTTACTGTCTTCTGTTCTCCACATTGACCGAATTCAATATAATAAGTATTTGTTAAATACGATCCATACTCAAAAACAGAGAAACTTAAGCGGGTACCAATCAATGTTACTATTGCAAGCAATTTTTCAATTCAATACGTATAACTATGGAATTTTATTACAGTAGTGATACATTATTTTCTCAAAAGTAATAATTAACGTTCATTAATAACGATCCGGGATGCAACAGCTCCCAAATATTGGGGAACTGTTGCCTTTAAACTTGTACGATATAGTAATTCATATACCGCTTGAGGTTCACACCGTTAAATCTATAGTTAGAATATTTAACATTAAATAACGAATATTAATATTCATCTTCAATATCGGCAAAAAAACGGGGGCCGACCGGGGCCAGCGTGTGTGGAGGATGAAATTCCTGTCTCCAGCATTAATTGTATCCCTTTGATTGGAAATTATAGTGAACTGCAAACATAATATAAGCATGAAGCACATGCCAATCGTAATCATAGCAATCAATAGTGGAGTGATTTATGTCAATTGCAGTACAATCACAATTCATGAGCAAAAGCATATTGTCTGCCGATCCGCTCTTTGTTTCGCTGGTAGTGGTGGAGCAAGTTTTGAAATGAAATCGTTAAGACCTGTAACTTTTTTTCTATTTTTTTAGCAGCAGGAGTATCATCGATCGCCATAAATTCCAGTATACTGGCTGATAATACATCTACCGGCAGTCAGCGCTTCCTTCTTATCAAATTTCATGCAAGAGATGGGACCACGTAAAACCCGGATTCACGAGATCCGTTCTTTCGCAGAGATGAATGGAATCAAAGTGGTCATCCTGGATCTGACAGATGACGAAACTACGAAAAAAGCCGAGGAAATATCCCGTAAAATGGATATTCTCGACATTTTCAATGAAAATATGGATGCTACCGGTTACGCGCTCCTCATCGACAGGGAATCAAACGAAGCCCCCATAAGAATCGGATCGGGAAGTGCCAATCTCTACTATCTTGACTCCCTGTTTTCAGACAATCCGACAGCCGCTTACGAAAGAAACATAAAGATTATTAAACAATTTCTGAAAATCAAATGAGGATTGCACCTACTCTTTTAAGTGAATGGACTCGGATACTTTGTCAATAAGATGTAGCACCCTGCTGTCATCAACCTTGCCTTCCGTGCTGTATCCAAGAGTATACAGCACATCTTTATTACTTCTCTCACTCTCCGTATAAACACTTCTAATGATTGTATCCCCATTGCTGAAAAAGGGTGACTTATTAAACGGAAATTGATGGTTTTCAATCTTATACCAGTTATTCTGAAAACCCTCGTTCAATGATGAATGCGGTTTAATGTTTCGAAAGAGAGAAACTGATGTTTTATTTCGCTTATTTTCACCCCAGACAAGCCCAACAACATCCCAGGCTATGCCGTCTTTATCAGGGAAATAATTAAAAACAATGCGCATATCACTGTCTTCATCTATTTTCATAACATCAGTATTGTATGATGAAACAAACCTATCATTAACGAATTTCGCATCCCCGTTCTTTGTATAATGAAATTGTATACTATCAAACGAGTCCGGCAGATAATCCTTTAATCCAAGAAACTCATCCCACTCCGAAAAACTGCCGTAATAAGAGAGATGTACAAAATCACTCATGTATTTTGTATCAGCCCTGTAACTGAAATCAACCTTACCGCTACTTCCGCTTCGAACCATGGCTATTACTCCACCGGGGACAGGGAGACTGTAGGACAATATCTTCGTATCGGAATATTCAATATTCCACACCTTTACCATCCACTTGCGCCCATAGGAATCTTTATATGTATATTCCTCTACAGCTTTTCCCAGTGAATTAATTCTAACACTATCACTGCCAATATTTCTTGTAAAAGGTATCCCCTGGAGTATCGTATCCATATAAATTTTTGAGTCAGCATAAAATGTTTTAAGCGATATGTCATCCGGTTTGTGCAAGTAAAGCAAAAGATAATTATTTATATTTCCGTATTTTATAAATCCATTGTCCCGCAACATTTCGGATTTAATTTTGGCTGGCTTGAATGAATCCCAGTATCCCGTTTTGGACTCGGCTATAAGATTCGGAAAATCCGCAGAATAATTGCTGTAGAGCAGCGGGTACGATTTTTCACCCTTTGGAAAGAGTTCAGAACTGTATTTTTTACGAGTCTTTTCAACAAGAGATTCAATAAAAATCTGAATGCCTTTTTCCAGTATGACATTTAACTCATTATATGCCATAGGCAATGTCACCTCTCTATGAAAGACCTCATGGTTTACCCTGGTAATATTATCAAGGCTATAGGCAATATTCATATGATATTCAGCCATTTTCTCTTCTGTCTTAAACACCTCCAACACTGGCAAAGCATAGTTTAAGTTTTCATTTTCTGATTTTCTAAGTACAATTCCGATGACACGCCCTCTGGAATCCAGCAAAGGCCCTCCGCTATTTCCAGGAGATGCTGCTGCAGAAAAACGCAACCATTTCCATTCGCCGTTATCTTCTTCCGGGGTTAAAGATGTAAGCAACCCATCTCGAATGATCACTCCCTCCCCATGAGCATTCCCCACAGCATATACTTTTGTATTAATTTCGGATTTGTGATTTACACCAAGGCTGGGTCCGGTTTTGTCATTTTCCACAGAAAAAACAACGAAGTCTTTTTGATTGGAATACTTCAGTATTTTACCGATTGTAAAAATATTCTTGTCTGTGTCTCGTAAGTATACTTCCCTGTACTGACTTCCTTCCCCCAGAAGCATTACGTGAGCAGCAGAGACAAAGAAATTTTTTCCGATCTTAAAAGCGCTACCAATAGAGATATATTTGTCATTCCTTACAGCAAATGGCAATAGATGCATGGGAAGTTCCTTCTCATATGTAAAAGAATCATTCACCGGCTTTTTTATAACAACTTCGTATACAGCGCTTTGAATCCTTTCCAGCTGATCTTTGCTTAAAAAGCCCTCAGCCTCCCGCGCATGCAAAGGTAGAGTAAATATTAAAAATATTACAAGTCCGGCAATCTTTACACTTTTCCATTTATTTGTAGACATATCGAACTCCATTGCTCTTAACAATTCCTCAACAATAAACAAGACTATCTTTTTACACTGCGCAATAATACGTCATGCGAAATTTTCTGGATTTAAATGGACGCACAAATTTTATTTATTCCAACATATTTCTCAGAATAACACAGAATTTCAGTAACTCTGAGAGAGAATGAACCATTGTTTTGGATCTATATCCAATAAAAACTTACATAAAATCCAGCTCACTTCATGTTTGCCGCCTCACGCAGGCGATATTAAAGTGTTTCTTGCAGGCGCGGGCAATCGGGAGTAACGGTGATTTGGAATCAGGGAAGACGAATCCGCCCCCTCGGGCAGGCAAGGCCTGGCTCGGGGTCGCTTCGCTCGGATTTGTCTTCCCTGATTCCTTCACTACGTCATATTGATTGCCCAGGTTTGCGAGTAAACTACGGTTGAGGCGCCTGCGAGTTGGCGGCTATCACTTGTTCGCTGGTGTTTTGCCTGCGCGACCGGGCTTTCCCTGTCGAGGGACTTCCCTGCACCACTTTCATTTTATTGATAGATAATAATTTACTTCAACAAAGTGGTGCTGGGCCCCTCCTTCGCCTGGTCAATCCCTGGCGGATAGGGCTTGCTTTTGTTTCAGATCGTTTTGTATTCTCTACCTTTTGGGCCGCTCGAAAATGATCCTATGATCTTGCGTTATTCATATCACCCGGATTGGTTTTCGGGTTTTATTCCTATTAACTCTCTACTATTTCTCGCTCTCACCATGCTGGAAATGTAGTTACATAAGTTTATAGAATCTGCAGTTAAGAAGAAAAGTGTTTTTCCCGCCCGCCGGATATCGTGAGAATTGTTAGCAAAAGAGAACATACTCAAATCCGGTAGTATTAGTTGGATTCTTTTTTCAGGTTATCTTTCCAGTGATCCGGCTTGCGACTTTGATGCATTATTGAAACAATGTAAATATTTTCCGTCTCATCCGAGTAAATTATGTTGTAATGAAAGCGATGAATGGTATGCCTTCGCATACCGTCCTTCAGACAGGTCCCAGAATCGGGAAAGGAACGAATATGCTGCAGAGCTGATTTGACCTTCTTCAGAAAATCCTTCCCGAGACCGACCCGCTTATCTTCGTAATAACGGGAAGCTTCGATTATTTCAGCAAGGGCAAAGCTGTTAAACTTAAATCTTTTCATCTAAAGACTTAAATGCCCGGGAGAAAGCTTCGTCTTCATCAATCAATTCAAGTTTACCTTCACGCATAGCCTGGAGTCGACTTCTGGATTCTTCAATCCATGCTTTTTCCACTTCCGAATCAACAGGATCGACCTTATCAATAAGTCTCTGTAAAAGAGTTTCTCTATCAGATTCGGACAATTCATTTATAATTCTTTCTACCTGCTCCAGAGTCATTGCCATGCTCATACCCTCACTCTTTTTATGAAGCCTCTGATTCCACCAACTGTCCAGTAAATTTTCCTGGTATCACTCCACCCCGAAAAGCTATGGGTGCCGGGCTTCGGGTATGCAATTATTACGCAAAAGGGGGGATCCTTTTTTAATTAACAAAAAGGTATTCAAGATACTCATCCAATGAATCCCAGCGTCTTTCTGGTTTCCAGTATGTTTCATCTAGACATTCGATAACAACTCCTGGATTAGTCGCATTCTCTCCATAAAGCCAATAAAATCCCCCTCCAGCATACATTGAAATTATATTTCCATCCAACGGAAAGTCGTATTCTTTGGGTCTTTTCATTTCCTTATGCTTCGCTGTTCTACTCGCTGTATCAAAATACTGGTCATTGGATATTCCAAAAACATCACCACCAGACCAAGAAATATAACCATATTCTTTGATTAGCTTTCTATACGATTCTACAAATTCTACACCTAATTTTTTTTCTGCATCGCTGACTTGCTCATCCGTTACTGGAATACCAGATTCAAAATCATCATCTTCCCAAATTTTCTTTAGTATTTCATTTGAGTTCATATATATTACTCCCATTTTCATACCAATGTAATCGTTTGTTATATCGCAGATGGAATTCCTGCTTCATTAAACGAGGACTATCTATGTCATTCGTTCCAGCACGAAATAAAAGCGCTTTATGATGCAAGATATACCCTTCAGGCAATCGGCCTTTGTATAGCATCTCTTTCTGTGCATCTGTCAAAGGATCCAAAATAGCTTCAGATGATTTCCCATAATCATGCAAAGCTTTTTTCTAAAATGACTTTGAATTGAATTCTCTCTTTCGAATCTCCAGTGTTTCACTACTTATTGCATGATATTTTGCAGGAAATTCCTTTCCAATATCCCCAAGCAATTTCGCCCCGCCTTTCAGGGCTCCTGCAGAGACTCCCGGTATTATCAGAGCGCTGGCACTCACTGCAGCCCCTTCCATTCAGCTTCACACTCGGCTTTCCATTCAGCTTCACTGCGTGAGTTCACATATACCCCAGCACGTGCCTGTCGCCGATCATCCTCTTGATGCTTGCGATACATACATATCCCTACCATCGCATCATGAAGAGAGTTATATGATTTCATTTCACGCTTAATGGAAAGGTAATTAACGGCAGATTTTGCAATATCCTCAATATATACCAACTGTTTGTTACTGAGTTTCCCGAAGCGCTTCTCCAGCATATCGACAAATCTATCCTCTGCACTCAGCACCCTCACTCCACGTTTCGCAAGAAACTCGATCACTTTCGTCCTTGGTTCCTGTATAGCAGCAATTTCAGGATTTCCCGGATAATCCGTGATAACATCTGCGAATGTTCTACCAAAATCATCCTTAACCCCTTTGTATTTTGCTCCCTTTTCAAGGAGATACAGGGCTTTATCATATTGCAAATGGAGAACACATGTCATTACAGGTGTCATCCCTGTTCCATCAGTAATATTGATGTCTGCACCGGCCTCTACAACAAGCTCCAATCCCCGCATAGGCCCCGGCGTGCATACATTATGAATAAGGGGGTTCTTTGTGGACTTTATGTAATGATCCGGATCACCACCATACTTCAATGCCAGCTCAAGATAATCAGTATCTCGCATGTCCGAAACATATCTCAATACAGAAGATCCGTATTTATTATATACGCCAGGATCGGCACCAATTTTCAAAAGCTCTTCGAATCCTACTTTATTTCCAGCAAGCATCGCCCAGAAAAGGGGTGTAATCCCCTCTTTTCCCTTGTAGTTTACATCCACATTTTCCATGTGAAGTTCACGTATCTTTTCCACATCTCCGCTGGCAGCGGCAATGGCAAGAGATCTCACCCCTTTGTTTTCAAAGACATCTCCCACATACCTCCCGCTTAGATACCATCCCTTGAATATACCCAGACGACTGCATCCAATCGCTGAAATTAACATAAAAATAGCTATCATTATCTTTCTCATTTCAACCATCCGTAGTCATTTCGCATCGTATCAATCATTGAATAGATCGAATGTTTTTGAACTGCCATACTCGCATACATATATTTCCCAATATAAGGTATTGACGAGAAGTTCCCCCCGTTTCCTGGACTCCGATAAGTAATTTAGAAGGAGTAATAGAATGGGACAAAGGGGCCAACATTACGATGAAACATTTCATAGGGAAGCTGTCGACCATCTTATTAGGACCGGCA
>JBNKQE010000204.1:0-8579 GCA_050295715.1 Leptospirales bacterium | reverse complement strand
TTTGTTTTAAACGATTCAATTCCCATGCTTCATATGTTTTCTTCCCGGTATACCATGAGCGAATTTTGATAAAACATTTCCCGTCGTTACGGGAAATATTTCGCGATATTCAATTATTATAAATTGCAAACCTTTTCGCAACGCTTTTCATGTGCGAAAATATTCTTCGTTATGCTATAGCGGGAAAACAGTACATTCATGTTGATTATTATATTTAAAAAAGTTAATGAATAATTATGGTGTCATTGTATTCATTAACCGTAGAATATATTATTGGGATAATAAAATGGTGGATTGTTCCCTTCAATTATCATTTATATTGTAATATCTCTATTACCATCGAATCCGGAGTATTTCTGAATGAAATTTAAGTATACAAGTAGAAAATGGCAGTCATTTATAAGAGTTACAACTCTATCCGGATTGATTGTGACGCTTGCAGGTTGCAGCAGTTTATCTTTAACTCTTGACCGATTCTCCTCAAAATCCTTCGTAATGGGGTGTCCAACGGAGGGCGATGTCGCTTCTGGAAAGGAGAAGCTTCTTGCTTATGCGGGATTTCAGAAGGGGCTTGGATCTCTTGAGAAAGGTGCTCTTGCGAAGATGGGTGGTGCCGACTATCTTGATAAAATGTATAACGGGATAAAGCGTGACTTTGAAGAGAGTGGAATTGAGTTCAAGCAGCAAACAAATGCAATTATAGCCACCGGAATATCTCTTGAAAAGATCAAAGAGAATGGAAAAACAAAAGAGATTCTTGTGAAAATTGATGGTGATATGTCTTTTGATACAGGTAGTGCTAATTTGACTCCCATAGCCCAGAAGCTTGTCGCTCAGATCAGTAAAGCCATGGATGCATATCCTGAGACAGAGTCAAGGATATGGGGGCATACGGATTCTGTTGGTTCTCGTGCTTATAACCTTCCTTTGAGTAAGAACAGAGCAGCATCGGTTACTGCGAAACTGGTTGCCTCATATGGACTGGATCAAAAACGAATTTCTGAAATTCGCGGATTTGCAGACGATATGAAAATTATACCTACAAATAAAGCGGAAGCAAAAAATCGTCGTGTTGAAATACGCTTAACTCCTATACTTGTTGATTCTGCTGAAGAATTTGAAGGCAGTGATCTCGATATAATGGTGCAGGAAGATGTGCAACCAGCCGGAACGCTGGAAGATGATCAAGAAGATTATTTCGAAGAGTTTCGAGAGTATTTCCAGGAAGCAATGGAGGATCGTGGATACAAAGAGTTGGTTGAAACGGAATTTGGATTAAAAGGCAACGGTTTCTGGTTAAGGCCGGTAATGAATGATTCGAATGAATATGCAACAACCTATGTTCTATATATAGATCACGAAGTAATATTTGATCTGGATCAGAAGATGTTAAACCGGGAGGGAGAAAAATATCTGGATGCAATATTGAAAACTCTGCTATCATTCCAGGAGACGACTCTAAAAATTCAGGTGCATACCGGTTACAGAAGAAGTATAGGATACAACCTCACTTCCAGTAAGGCGGTTGCAGCAGCGGTTAAGAATCATATGATGAAACGTTTTGCTGATATTGAAAAACGTATTCTGTCAAGTGATGGCTATGGAGACATCTATCTAAAGAAAGGTGAGGACCTGACTGGATTTGATCGTAAAAGAGTTGAAATTCAAATTATACCGTCTCCAGGGACAGTATCAGCCACACAAAATAAATAGATAACTGTTATAACTGCTGCTCCTTACCTTGTCTGACAGGGGCAGCAACAATCCTGCTATGCAAGTTAAGAATAATCTTAAGCAGGATTGTTGTGACTTATCTTTATATGAAAAAAGGAGGTATTTTCTTGCGGACCGGTGCAGTGTAAGTCATTCAATAGTGGAACGGTTTTATATGAACAGAGGAGTATGGGGCCCTGCATGTTCATCACCATATTTGTGATGATGAACATGCAATTGTCTACAGGGAATTTGTTTAAATTTTAACCAATTCCGGCGACAGCAAGATTGTGTGACATCTCAACCTTTTTGAATCCCTCAAGTATTATTTCGCCGATTCTCTCAATATCATCCGTTGTGTATTGAAGTGGAAGTTTCAGGTCGGCTGTTTTCATAAGAAGCTCTTTTGTGAAGTTGGCTTCTTCTTCTCTTTTGAAGAATGTCCATTGCCAGAAGCATCTCGAATTAGCCTCTGAAAGTCCAAAAACCTGAATGTCTATACCCTGCGATTTTACGTAGGAAACGAATTCTTGAATCTGATCTTTATTGAGTTCTTTTATATAGAACTGGGCCGAATTTGCAGCTATACTTACATTGCCGTATTCTTCTGGAATAGATACGTATGGTGAACGAGATATTATATCAATAAACATTTTGTAATTATTGTTATAAACATTCACTCGATCATCGACTTCCTTGAGTTGCGGTCGCAGCGCAGCTGCCGCAAGGTTTGACATGCGAAAGTTGTAAGCAGGAAGCGTATTAACCATTGATTTTACGTATTCGTCATCATCTGGAATTCCGAAATGCTTGGTCCAGTTATGTTCAAAACATCCGGCATACATCATCGCTTTTACAGCAATTTCTTTATCATCGGTTACAAGAATTCCACCTTCTCCGCTATCAATCATTTTCGCCGACTGCATACTGAATGCCGCAGCAACACCAAATTTTCCGGTTTGTTTACCGTTCCACAGAACGCCAAGACTGTGTGCGCAATCTTCAATTAAAGTTATATTGTGATTATTACAAATCTCTACCACACGATCCATATTTGTTACACGACCGCGCATATGAGATAAAAGCAAATGCTTTGTTTGTGGAGTTATTTTCTTCTCAAGATCGTCCAGATCCATAACATAATTTTCTGTCATTTCGACAAGAACGGGCTGCGCTCCCGCATGTACAATTGATCCGGGAACTGCTATGAATGTAAATGCTGGCATAAGAACCTTATCGCCTGGTTTCACTCCAGTGCTGATAAGAGATACAAATAGAGCCGAGCTGCATGAGTTCATGGCGACAGCGTATCTCGCTCCAAGTTTATCGGCGAATTCCTTCTCAAGAAGTGAAACTTCACTTTCTTCCTTTTTCTTGCAATCGTATCGAAAGAGTTTCTTCTTATTCAACACTCTTACAACATTATCTACAACTTCCTGGTTTAAGTTTTCCATAAGACTTTCTTTTAATTTTAAATTATTTTATGTGTTCCTCGATTGAACGGAGGAAATCAGATTGAATATAAATTTCAAAAAAAGGGACCCGGGAGCAAGTGAGATTGCCATAAAGACCTTCAACTTGAAATCGGATGAAAAGACGGTCCAAATTCGGGGCTAATGGGGCACATTATAATTCAGATCATTGCATCGTGTCAATAGGAAAAAGGTTGATAGACTGGTTCATCTATTTAAAAACATTTTAATGGTTAATGCCCATCGACCAGGTTTTATCCAGCAAAAAAGAGTTGAATAAGAACTGAGTAGCGTGCCGGGTATAGAAAACACGATTATTACTTAGAAATGAAAAGATACAGATGGCTCAATGAAAAAAGTTATGCTTTTATGCCTGTAATCGCTGCTGAGCTCGCCAATCCCTACGCCATTCGTCTTAAAACTTATACCGCTGATGGTTGCAGCACTTGCACCAAGATAACTATCATAGCCCCGTTTCAGGTCTGTAAGCTCAATTCCTGTATGTATTGAAAACCTGCAAAATTGAAATATCGCTTCCATACGGCTTCTGAGACCTTTCTCTTTAACATTGCCTGAATACGATGAGAGAGAGCCCTGTAAAATAGAATCATTCAGATTCTCATGTCTTTGTTCCAGTATCTGAAGTCCTGCAAGATTAAAATGCCCTGTCCGTGAAATGAGCTCCAGTCTGACTATGAATTCTAACCAGTCATAAGGCTGCATTCTTGATACTATACCAGGAGATAGACCATCCAGTTCAAATAATTGTGTAGTATCCCCGCCGATGCTCCAGGTTAAAAGAAGAGGGTCTGCAGCTCCCGATCTGGATAGATTGTATGATCCAAATGAGAATATATTTCTCTCAATCAGTTTGTCCTTGTTCAATGAACCACCGATTCGTAACCAGGAATAAAAAGGGTGCAGATACTCTGTGCGAAGCATCGTATATTCCTTGTTGAACTGCAGCAGGCGAACTCCCTCGAAAGCAGAACTGTAATATTCAGATGTTTCCGGATTTATAAAATTTACAGTCGTGGGATCCTCCCTTGAAAATTTCTGATCAATGCGAGAATAATAAAGTTCAACATGCAGGCGATTCCTGTAAGAATATTCCATAGCCATGTTGTATCCCCTGGCAGGAATATTTTTAGCAATCGAAACAGGTATGGAAACAGGTTGATTCGGATTAAGCGATTTAAATGCGATTGAATTCATTAGCCACGATTTTGCATTCTCTTCCAGGACAAATGGGTCAATCCTTGAAAAATCAATACCCGCTCTTAATTTAACTCTCTGAAAAAAAGCATTCAGAAACAAATCTCTTTTAACATTTTGAAAGTAAAGTTCCGATGGATCTGTTTCGACAAGTTCCTTTCCATCCGAATTATTCGAATCGGTTGGTTCCTGTGCATATAAATTGAGTGAAATAAAAATACTTAAAATTTCAACCGTGAGAATGGCTGCAGGTGATACGTTTTTTAATACTCTCTGTTTCGTGTCCTTTGAGTAATTATTAAGTATGCTTTTTAGGTAATTGTAAATGTTTATCATTGACGGTTACGTTTCATTAATTCGATATTTATTTGTCTATTCTTTAGACT
The DNA here is from genome assembly GCA_050295715.1 of Leptospirales bacterium. Classification (GTDB taxonomy): domain Bacteria; phylum Spirochaetota; class Leptospiria; order Leptospirales; family Leptonemataceae; genus JBNKQE01. The sequence continues at coordinate 3,793 of JBNKQE010000204.1, read as the reverse complement.
GCATTAATTTATACTACAAAAATACTATTTAATGGCATGCGATTTCCATTTACATTGCAAAATTGAATTGATTTCGGACATTTTTTAATGAATAGTTGTGCAATAACCTTTATAACGGTAATTGGAATCATTATGCGAACGAACAATGCAAGTAAATATATTCAGGATTTATGTCTGCGTAGAGTCGTGTTGTGTGTTTGTTCCTGTATTTGCCGCTATAACGTTTCTGTTATGACGTTCCCATACTGTGTTTCATTGACAGAGAAATCGTATTGGATATGTACAAAATACAACAATGCATAATTATTTAAATTGCTATTGGCAAACCAGGGAACCCGCGAACTGAAATCATCACTGAAGCGGAATGATTTTATGAATCCTGCAATTATTATTCTTGATTGGATTGATAAAAAAGCCCATTCTTCACGGATAGAAGATGAGTGGATCCGGGCATTAGATTTTATAACGATGCATATCACAGAAAGATTGAACAATAAAAGAATTGCACAGTTGGACCTGCAGGGTGACCATGTGTAAATATTTTTATGAAACATAGCCTGCTCAAAAATATATTAAAATTAGCTCTGTTTTTATTAGTAATTCCGGGATCGCTGCTTGCAAGAGAAGAATCTTCGGATGATATCTCTGAAAATGCTCACTATTACTATCTGGAAGATCCCGATAACTCATTTACAATTGATTCAGTGAGAGAGTCCAATCGATTCCAGGAAATAAATGAATCCAATGCAAATGAAGGATTTACAGACTCTTCATACTGGATAAAGATAGAATTCTTATCCAGCCATAACAATACCCCCGAGAAGGCTGCCATCCTTGTATATGAACACTCCAGTATGGATAATATTGAATTTTATTATCCATCCAGTGTAAATTTAGATAAGTATAATGTAATAATAACGGGTGATACATTTGCCTACAGAACCAGGCAAATTGCAGCGCGACCATTTGCATTTTACCTTAATAATTCCAAATCATTGAAAAGCACAGGCCCCGATGTGTATTATGTGAAGTTAAGGTCCGTGAGCGGTGCAACACCTTTATTATTCAAGGTCCAGCGCGCAGAAGATTTCTGGGTGGGGCAGCGCAATCACGACATGTTGTATGGAGTCTTTTTCGGGGTTCTTGCAATACTTTCCATATATAATTTCATGATATTTCTTGTCCTGCGGGATACAAGCTTTTTGAATTATGTCTTTTTTCTTGTCTCAATTGTCATATATACTCTTGCTATAAAATCATACGGACACCAGTTTATCTGGTCTGACTATCCATGGTTGAATAATTACATGATGGATATTGGGAGCGGCATATCCCAGTTGGGAATGATTCTTTTTACATATGATTTCCTTCAGGCGAAAAATAATGTATACTTTAGAAATGCAGGGAAAGCACTTCTTGGAAGCGTCGTCTTGTTTATAATTCTCAGTTTGTATGACACAAATTTAACGAGGGAATTGAGTATAATTCTGCCACTCGGCATAATCGGATATGGGGTGAGCCTTCTTGTTTATGCAAGGAGGAAAAATACACTCGCGTGGAAGATGTATTTCTGGGGGATGATAGCGCTTGCAATTGGAGTTCTTATACATCTGGCAAACATAATCGGTTTTAGCCCGATGGGTCTGCATTACTCTTACGGTAGTGAACTGGGAATGATGACGATGGCTGTCATTTTTTCTCTAGGTCTTGCGGATCGAGTAAGGCTGATTAATGAAGAGAAAAATCAGGTCAAAACAGATCTTGTTGAAATTCGAACGGAACTTGCCGCCGCGCGAAGAATTCAGGAATCAATTCTTCCGGACACAAGAGGCTACTGTCAAAAAAGGGACGAAAAAATTGCGATATGCAGTAAATATATGCCAATGCAGGACGTTGGCGGAGATTTTTTCGATATAGTTCGTATTGATTCCCAAAAATGGGGAATTCTCATGGCTGATGTTGAGGGGCATGGAATGGGCGCAGCTCTGCTTGCCGTTATGGTAAAAAATGCGTTTCGATTCCAGGCAGATCATCTTGATGATACATCACGTGTTTTGAAAGGAATGAATGATTTCATCTTTAGCAATATAGGCGATAGCTTCGTAACTGCCATTTACACATTTATAGATCTGGAAAGAATGATTGTTAAGGTCAGTCGTAGCGGTCATCATCCAATGATTGTTCAATCCAGAGAAACAAGTTTTCAGGAGATTAATCCATCCGGATGTCCACTTGGAATTTATGAAATCCATAATCCTGAATGTAAAGAGATACCGATAAGTTATGGAGATCGTCTTATACTCTATACCGATGGAGTGGTGGAGTCAGTAAATTCTCAGGGAGTTGAATTCGAATACGAATTTCGTAGAATCATTGCTTCTTCAAGAAACAACGATATCAGTCAACTTGTGGAGAATGTGTTTGATGGGCTTGATGCATGGAATATGAATTCCAGCCAGAATGATGATATTACATTTATTGCCGTTGATATCAGGTCTCTGGAGGAGATAGCGAAACTGCAATGACTCCAGATTGCCAGGATAATGATCTCGCAGTCGATTAAGACTGATAGAAATACCATCTTTTTAATACAATTCAAAGCCCTGTTGAAATAGTAAGACGGAGTATAAGTATAAAACCCGGAGTTGCTTTATGAACGAAGATTTTGTTGTCGCATTTACCGACAAACAATTTGATATCTTGATAAAGATAACTGCCGGTATTATGGGATTTATTTTCTTGATAACGGGCTCTGCATCGGTCTATCTAGCCATGGAAGAAAATGAACCATTCATTTTGATTCCTGGTATCCTGGCGCCGGCAATTATTACTTTTATTACAGTTCTTGTCTTTATCATTAAAAGGGAAAAATCGTTTCGTTTAATTGTAAAACGTGATTCGTTAATATTGAATAGAAAGAATAAAACTCCTGAAGCTATTCAGAGGAGTAAGATCAATTCCTTTCGTGAATATATAACCGTGAAAAGTGACCGATATGTGGTTATCAATTATCGAAGTATGACAGGACAGGATAAGAAGTTAAAGGTCGGGCTGGTTTATGAAAATTATGAATTGCTTGTGGAAAGACTGGCAGAGTGGTTCGGCGAATCGGTATGAAAAACGGAAGTGGTAAAGAGACTTCCTTGTTGTAGTTGTATGTAATTACAGCCATTTTTTCCACTTGAAAAATAATATCGGAACGAGGGCGGACAGGAACATCAGTACCAGGGCAAAGGGGTATCCTGCCGCCCAGTCAAGTTCCGGGATAAAGCGGAAGTTCATGCCGTAAATACCGGCTATAAGAGTCGGGGGAAGAAAGATTACACTCATCACCGTAAAGACTTTAATGATTCGGTTCTGTTCCGAGTTAAGCATACCAAATATTGAGTCCTGAAGGTTGTCGATTCTTTTGAATAAAAAACCGGCAAATTGAATAAGAGAACTAATATCCTGGGTCATTATATCAAACATGGGATGCAGGTCCGCCGGGAGGGAGTCGGATCTCATTAGAGCAAATAACACTCGCTGTTTGTCTGTAATATTTTCACGAATGGTCATGACACGCTCCTGGAGACCTGAAATATTCTCCAGTATTTCATTTCTATTATCCGGATTTTTTCTTGAGTTTCTTGTCATACGATTCAAATCCCTGGCACAAATCTCCAGCATGTCAGCAGCAAAATCAATTCGCATCTCAAGAATCCTGGAAAGAACATAGTAGCCTGTCTCTTCGCGGCGATGAGTTGTAAGAACGTGTCTGACAGTATCATCAAAAGAGCTGAGAACCGTATAG
>JBNKQE010000203.1:0-8582 GCA_050295715.1 Leptospirales bacterium | reverse complement strand
GCATTCATTGTCGGGCTTAGATTTGACCTGGCTGCATTTTTAATATTTTCTTTTCCTGTAATATTTATCCTGATACTTCCGTTTCGCTTTTTCTCCATCAACAGGTGGCCGGGGATTGCTTCTTCGTTGTTAACAATTCTAAACTTCCCTTCCCTGTTTTTAAATACTGCTGACATAGGCTACTTCCCATTTTCAGAGAAACGATTTTCTTACGAACTTTTTGTTCTGGGCAGCGATGTACAGAGTTTTGATTTTCAGTCAATGGTTCCCTACCTGTGGTTGTTTGTTTTACTGGGGATTGCAGCATATGCATTCTATTATTTTTTGCGAAAATATACCATTCCTTACATGAATTCTTCTTATATAAACGGACAAATAACCTGGAAGGATTACACACTTGCACCGGTAATACTTCTGCTAATCGTACTTGGTATTCGAGGAGGGTTTCAGGAAAAAAGTCTGAGCCCGGCGATGGCATTTTTTTCGGAGCATCCATTCTCAGGTCACCTTGCTTCAAATTCCGGTTTCTATCTGGCCAAAAGCCTCAGCCTTCGAAATCCTGAGAAGGTTTCCATGATTCCCGAAGACCAGGCTTTGAAACTTACGCGGTCACTGGTAAGAAACGAATTTGATGAAGATTTTGTGTCAGATGAGACACCTCTGGTGCGCAAGGCCAGTTTTCAGTCACCTCCAATAAAGCGAAACGTTGTATTGATAGTTTTTGAAAGTATGAATGGCGAACAGGTCGGTTCGCTGGGAATCGGTAGAGATAAATCATTAACCCCCGAGTTCGATAAGCTTTCAAAAAAAGGACTTCTCTTTCGGACTTATTATTCGAATGCAAAAAGATCTATTGAGGCATTTCCTGCGATATTAAACTCTATACCCGATATACTCCCCTTCCCGGTTGTGGGATCTCCTCTTGAGACAAATAACAACTGGGGTATTGCCAATATTTTGAAGGCATCCGGATATCGTACGATGTTTTTCCACGGTGGACGAAATGGGACAATGGGGCTCGACAGATATTCCCGTGTTTCAGGTTTTGATCAATATTTTGGAATGGATGAGTATGTATCTGCTCACAGTAGCAAGGACTTCGATGGTCACTGGGGTATCTTTGACCATGCCTTTTCCGGATATATAGATGAGAGTATTCGCAAAATTCAGGAACCTTATTTTGCTGTTTGGTTTACATTGTCCAACCATCATCCTTATGTGCTACCCCGGGAGGGTTACGATGATATAAAAGCGATGGATGTCGGTGATTATGAAAAGGCTTTTCTTTATTCCGATAGAGTTGTATCGTCATTTCTGAAAAAAGCAATGGATGATCCTGCCTATAAGGATACAATATTTATTCTTACTGCAGATCATTATACCTTTAATAAGGAATATAGCTTTCAGGATCAATCAGATGTTTTCAATCTGTATCGCATTCCACTCTGGATATACGCACCAGGGATTGTTAACCCGGGAGTGAGTGAGAGAATAGGCAATCATCTGGATTTGCTTCCAACAATAATAGATTTATTAAGGATAAGTACTTACCATGCGAGTGTCGGGACATCGCTGCTCCGTAAAAACCCAATCCCATCAACCTTTTTGCAGGATAATGGATATTTTGTTTTGATGAAGGATAGTCACGCTATTACCTCAAATTTTGGCGCAATGAATGCTCATTACAGAAAGACCAGTGATGGATGGGAAAGAGACGTCAATCAGAACAATAATACCAACCTCTTACTGAACGAGCTGAAGGCACTTTACCAGACTGTGCATAATGCCACGATTGTGAATAGAGTTATTTCAAGATCTTATGCGGTTCTGGATAAAGATGAATGATTTATTGTGGTTCGCCTGTCAGGGAACAGACTTATCTCAGTCTATTTTCCTGATGGCGACGAATGTAGTATCATCATTCAGGCCGCGGAGAAAAGAGTAGTTCTTGACTTTTCTTAGAATGTTCTTCATCATTTTTGCGGCTGACAGTGAAGCGTTTCTTAAAAAGACATCTTTAATTCTTTCGTATCCAAACATGGTTCCCCGGATGTTCTGAACCTCATAAGCTCCATCCGTATAGAATAGTACGGCATCTCCTTTTTCCAGACTTAATTTTCTGCCTGGATATGAGTAATCATCTAGAATTCCAATCGGAATACCGGCAACTTCCAGTGACTCAATTTCTCTGGTTTTACTGCGGTATACGAGAATTGGTGGATTTCCGGCACAGCTATACTCTGCAGTTCCGCGATGCAGATCCAGAATGAAAACAATAAATGTTGCAAATTTATCGCTGCGAAAAAATTCCATACTTGCTCTGTTAATTCTATTAAGAATAGTTGCCGGTACTATATTTTTTAAATTAATTTCTTTGCGAAGCATATAAGAGAGGCGAATGGCAAGCATCCCTGCTTCCAATCCTTTTCCGGATACATCACTCAGTGTTACAACAATCTTGCCCTCGCCCAGATCAAAGATGCCGTAAAAATCTCCGTTTATTTTCTGGTGAGGTATACTGATTCCGGCAATGTTGAATTTACGATCTTCATAATTATAATCCGGATTCATACCCAGATCCTGGACTATAAATCGGTAGAGAGATTTTTCATCCAGGATTCCACTGTTGACCAGTATCCTGCCATGAGACTCTCCAGTATCTTTTTCAAGTTCCAGAACATGATCTATATCTTTCTGCGTGATAAGTCCGTATTCTTTGATTATTTCAAGAAGATCTTTTGAGTTTTCCATTCAATTTCACCCGGTATCATATATATGACCCTTCTATTATCCATGGTGTGCAATAACAGCAAGTATTACTGTCCCAACAGCTCCTGATAGGACACTCTTTTCAATATAGAAGGATATTTTTCTAATTTTTTGTGCAACCGGGGAGTCATGCTCGGTTTTATTTAATTTTCTTTTTTTATGACGAAGGTAGAAATGATTGAAGCTGACAGCTGCCAATGTTGTTATTCCGAGTGCTGCTTTTACTGTATAAATAGTTTTACTGAATATCATATTGTATTGAATTGTAAAAATATAAAAAGCCGTTGCGATTAGAAGAATCAGAATATAGCTCATTATCGGCCGCCATTTTCGCTCGAGAAAATCATCGGCGCCTTTCTTTATCGGACCGGACGGGAGCCCCTTCATGATACCGGTGACAACTCTTTGCATAACTATTAAATTAATTGTAAAAAATATACCGGCAAGTATGTGAAGTATTACAACAGTACTGTATATATTCATTCTATTTCAGACCCTCTCAAATTTATTTATGATTCAGCATTAATTTCAGTCAACAGCTACCTGGTAGTTTTATTTCTCATCGAAGCCATCCTTTATGGTTGATCGGCAAACCTTTTCTCAGTTGACTCATGAGTCTAATCATTGCGGAAAAAGCGAAAAAGCTCCTGTTCATTGTCTCTTAACCACTTTCTCATTCTAATATGATCTTTCTGAAAACGTCCAACATATTCATGAAACTCTCTGGAATGATTGGGGTGTACCTGATGTGCCAGTTCATGTATAATCAGGTAATCAATAACCGGTGGTGGACAAAATGCAATGCGGAAATTAAAATTCAGATTCTTTCTTGAAGAGGAGCTTCCCCAGAGGCTTCGAACATTCTTGATTCGAATATTATTAATATGAATGTTCATCAGTTTTTGAAAATGCGGAACACGCTGCCTCAAAATTTCTTTCGCCTTATCTCTGAAAAATTTTTCAAGCAATTGCCGGCTGCGATCATCTTGTGACATATTCCCTTTTTTCAGGGTTACACATATTTCGTTATCGCTTTCTGAAGCTATATCTCTGGTTCCTTCTTGAATGTGAATGGTTAGTTTCCGGCCAAACAGCGGAAATTTTTCACCGGATATATACGCGGGTGGCGGATTATTAATTGCATGAATCTGCATTTTCTCTGTTGTTTTTTTGATCCAGGCTTTGTGCCGGTTGAGAGTATGCAGGATTTGTTTTTTCGTTACCGCGGGTGGAGTCCTTACTACAAGATCTCCGTTCTCGGATACGACCAATCGTATATATTTACTTCTTTTGTTTTTTATGACCCTGAATGGAATATCAAATTCGGGCATTCGATTACCTGTTTATCTGGAGATAATATATCTTCGATTGAGCCAGGATGATATATTTCCAGCCCTATCTTTGAATCTAGCTTTTATGAAATGTTGCCCTTTTTTGTAAATAAAATCCGGATAAAAAATTTCAACAGCCTGGCGATCACCTTCGTATTCCCAGCGAACGTCTTTTCCATCTATTTTAATATCGAGTGTTGTAAAGTCTACTCCTGACCCAATATCAGATGGATATATGTAAATACGTCTTCTTCCATAAATTGTGCGGACTGTCTTCCCCCGCCTCCAGAATGGACTGGCATTATCCTGCATCAATAGAAATGAACCTGTTTGAGAAACAGAAGCTTCAAATCCATCCGCTGTTCGGTCACTGTTTAGCGGCATTGCATAAGATGTTCCATCCGGTATCAGATAAAGGCCGGATTTTCTATATATATTAGTTTTCAAATTGACTTTATAATTTTCTATAAAATTTTTCTGCCCGGGTTTAATTGTATAAATTCTACTCCTCACCTTCAGACCATGAGGAGGTGTATAATGCTCACTGTCCGTTTGAAGAGTAAAATATTGGTCGGTTAGCAGTGATCTGGAAGGAAAATACGCACGGAAAAGATTATCAGAAGATTGTATGAGTCCACCTTTTTCAACGGTTACAGGATATCCGGCCGGAACGTAAGGTGGATAATTTTCATTATCCTTTCGCAATCTTATGCGGACAAGCGATCTGTTCCCAATTGCATCAGCGGCTTCCGCTTCCAGCCTGACTGACTCCTGACCTTCGGATGGCGGGTAAACCAGGCCTTTGTTCTTGCTCTTGAAAAAAGGCAGGAATCCCGGAATGTGGTCTGCGAAGAGATGCGTGTATCTGGTTGCACGGCCAATTTTTGTTTCCATTAAATCATACAGATATGCTGATGATAGATGGTGAGCAACGTTCATGCGATCCAGATTAAATGAGAATATGTTCTTCCCATTCTGTCGCAGTTCTCCTGATGCGAATGCCAGTCGTGAATTGCCGGAGGGATCATAACCCGATAATCGGACAAAAACCGGGCCGCTTATGCTTGTCTGAATATGTGGATCCGGGTCATAAATTCGGACCATTTTTCCCTGAACATTCGATTCACTGTGGATTACAAGAGGTATGGTCAGGTTTTTGTGCTTACCATTAATACGAGTATTCCCTGTTGCAGGTACCAGTTCGGCAGATAATAGAAGAGGCGGATTTTTATCTTTTACAGCCAGTCCGTATTGCAGAGGGTCAAGCCAGGTATCGCCCTCCATATACTCGAAATGCAGATGAGGGAAACCGGCCCCGGATTCACCTGAAAAAGCGATGACCTCACCCTTTTTCACTTCTATGGCGTTCTCATCGAGATTTACATCAAATCCATCCCTTTTTGCAACCGTATCTCGGAGATTATTCAAACAACTGCAATCAAGAATTTTATCTGAAAAAGTACTGAGATGTCCATAGCGGGATATCCGTCCATCGGGATGATTTATGACCACGGCATATCCAAAAGCATTCGGGTGATACAGGACTCTGGAAACATATCCATCATCCACTGTGTGAACTTCCAGTCCAATCTTTCCGCCGGTACTTATGTCGACTCCATGATGCAGCCTGCTCCAACGGTATTCTCCAAGTGTACCGGTTATTCCAATTTTACCGCTGAGAGGCGGAGCCAGTGGCTCAGGATTTACACTCAAACAGCCTGTAACAAAAAAGAGATGAATTATGCATAGAGTCCGTGTATATGAAATCTTGAGTGGATTTAGCATGATAATTCAATTCCACATACATTTTATATTTATATACAATAAAGTTACAAGAAAAAATCCAGGATGAAGTTTATTCGTATCCATTAAATGCTAAAGAGTTTATTTTCTAAACAGGTATCCTGTAAAAATAAATTTCTGCCGATATTATCCAGAGGACATATAATGAACGAATTTACTGAGAAACATGCCGCGGCTCTTGAATTTCTGGTTACACGTTTTGGCAATGGTTCTTTTACTCTTGCGAAAGGTGAAAATTACATGCATCGAAGTATTCTGATGGATTTACTTGATCAGAACGTTCTGGAACCTGTTGAAGGTGACGAAGAACTGCATCGCATTAATTACGAAATTTATCTTGATACATTTAATAAGAGAAGCAATGGCATAACAAAAGAGTAAACTCTGTTAATTCCAGGCTCCTGAGTTCCATTGTCGCAGGAACTGGATTTTGAGTGTCAGAAATGTTAATTTCTGCCCCATTCAAATTGCGGAGTTCTCTCCTCCAGATCTCTTTCCAGTGAATCATCAAGAAACGGGAAAAAATCCAAACCTGTTAACTCTTCAATCTTGTCGGCAGAGGTCAGATAAGCAGCTGAAGACTCCAGATTCCTGTTGTGAGGAATTAAATACGACATAATATCCGGCACATTGTCATCATCATCGACAAGTATCTTGAAATACGCAATCGGTATGGAGACTCCGGATTTCATATGATTTGGCGATTTACCAAAAATCGGGCCTGTAATTACCCAGATATCCTCTCTATCTAACGAATAGGTATTCGCTACCTTTATTTCTATCTTTTTCCAGATACCTCCATTTAAGCTCTGGTACTGAGGGACAATGTTTGTCATAAAGAAAGTCTCTCTACCAGCATCTTTGCCATATCGAGTATGAATGCCATAAGCGGGAGCCATATGACCTCTTGAAAAACCGCTGTTCGTATAATCTTTATGCCTGACGGGTAATGTTACACGACTGTCAAGCAGGAATCTTCCTTTTCGTCTATTGTAGGAATAAGGCGCTGATCCGGAAATCTTGTATGCTACCCATACGGGAGTTTTGTAAATATTGCTGTACGCGGCGATGTATCCGGTATTAGTTAAATATTCCAGTGATTGCGAATCTGAAACATAAACCGGAGGGCCTGCATACAAAAAATCTCTTGAACAGAAGGCTTTTGCTGTCCTACAGATTTTCTGAACACTGTGGCCGAGATCATCAAAATTTTGAGATTCTATACGGGTGGCGTTAAAACCACATCCATTCAATAATACTATCGCCGATATTATTGTATAAATAATTCTGATTATTTTCCCGGTACAGTTAAATCGATTGTTATTGATCTTCATTTTCCTCATACAACCAGGTGCTGAGATCGCGTTCGCCTGAATCGGGAAGAATTACTACAATATTCTTGCCTGCGAATTCTGAACGAGGTGCAATTTCAATCGCTGCTGCGATTGCGGTTCCTGACGAAATACCTGCCAGAATACCCTCTTCTTTTGCTATCCTTCGCGAAATTACGCCCGCTTCTTCATCTTTCACTTTGATTATTTCATCAACAAGATCTGGATCCATTACTCCAGGGATGAAGCCTGCGCCAATACCCTGAATCTTGCAATGCCGGTTATCGTACCACCGGTTCCTGCTCCGGCAACTACTGCATCCACGTTTCCAGCAGTATCTCTCCATATCTCTTCAGCCGTGGTTTCCATATGTATTGCAGGATTGGCCGGGTTATTAAATTGCTGTGGAAGAAATGATCCGGCAATTTCTTTTGAAAGCTCTTCAGCTTTTTCAATGGCTCCCGTCATCCCTCTGGCACCCTCAGTTAACACGAGTTTTTCTCCCAGTGCCTTTAACAATTTTCTCCGTTCAAGACTCATTGCCTCAGGCATAGTGAGAATCAAATCATATCCGCGAACCGCAGACATAAGCCAGTCCTATACCGGTATTGCCGCTTGTCGGTTCAATTATTGTTGCACCTGGTGTTAACAGACCTTTACTTTCTGCACTGCGAATCAATCCAGGAGCCAGTCGGTCTTATACGCTGGAAAGCGGATTCGCAGATTCTAACTTTGCAATAATATTCGCATTCAGATCTTTCCCGATTCTGCCAGGTTTAACAAGAGGCGTATTACCGATTAAATCAACGATGCTTTCGGCAATTCTGGATTCGAGATTTTTGTCTTTCTCCTGGTTACTCCTGAATAGGTGGTGTTATACTGAATATATTAAATAACTTAAAGGTTTGTGGTCAGATTCCGGCACCATGAATGAAATCAGGCTGAAAGACTTCGGCATGAGTTACTGGAGCATGTTTGAATACATTTGCCAGTGATGATTCATCCATCAATTGAACCGTATAATTGCGAACGTCGAGAAATACACGGCGAAATGTACATGTATCTTCCTGAGAACAACTCTGATAGTTTGAAATCGAAACACATGAAATAGGAGCAAGAATTCCGTCAAAATGCCGGACAATTTCACCCATTGTAATATCTTCCGGTCTTCTTGTAAGTCGATAACCACCTTTTTGCCCTGGAACACTTGTCACCCAGCCCTGTTCTTTCAGTTCCAGCATGATTTGTTCAAGAAACTTTTTCGGTATGTCATTCTTGCGAGCGATTTCCCTGATCGATATGGGAGCCTGACCATAATGCTCAACAAGTGTGAACAAAGCTCTTAATC
>JBNKQE010000202.1:0-8586 GCA_050295715.1 Leptospirales bacterium | reverse complement strand
CGTTCCTCCTCTGGCCAGGTGAGGTAGTCGGCATATGTATAAAGATGGTCTGTCTTTATGGAAGGGATCGCCATGGTATGAATATAGAACATGGAACCCCTATTTGCAATCTTTTTTCTTCCTTGATACTAACCCTCTCTACAGGCATTCCTCAAATCCCACAATATTTTTCTTAAAAAGTTATTTGACAGAATTACAGTCCAGGAAGAAGTGTTCCCTGTCTTCAGGAGGAAGCGGGTGAGATTCCCGCGCTGACGCGCAACTGTATTCGGTATTTTTGATAATGCCGTGAGCCAGAGTATCCTAGCATAAGATCGCTTCGCGAAATAGCGCTTATGCACGTATCCAGCCGGAATAGAATTCATGCCGGTGGATGGGCCCTGGGGACACAAATATCCGGGGCTCCGGCATGAAACAAATCGACTTATTTAAGTTTTTAAAAGAACTATTTGCATATATTCATGAATTGATTCAATCAGGACTGTTTGTATTGAGAAATACATACGGAAATGTGTATGCAAAGTTAATTCTGTCTTCATTTGCTTCATCAAAAGAGCTCCTTACGAAACTCAAGGAGCAAATAATGTTTCGATCTACAAACATTCGATTTTTCAAATTACGATCTGTGGTTTTTACAGTTTCCATTCTATTGTCTGGATTTATATCCACTGGATGTAATCCAACTACAAATGACGATTCAATGGCCATGTTGATGGTAGGTTCCGTTCTTCTGAAGAATACGGACATTGAGCTTAAGGGGATCTGGAAAGATGACTGGGATGGGGTCTATACATTTCAAAATGATTACTGGATCCACGACTATGCAGGAGATGGCGAAGATGCCGGTGATAGATCTACGATTGTAGAATATGATAACACTGAAAATATTTTCTATGATCAGGGTATTGACTCGAAATATGAGCGTATTCGCTGGACAACTTACAATCAGAAAACTTACTATTGCACTGAAATATATGGAATAGCTACCCTGGCAGAGGCAAAAGCTGATACGACCAGAGCCGATGAATCTGATCCGTCAAACAGTGGTTGCGGTACATTTGCATGGACGAAACTAACTCCCCAATGAGTAATAGTATAATACGATATCGTCTTAGGACCCCGGCCGGTCGCGACAGAAAGGTTCCTGTAGCAGGCATTCGTTCGAGCTTCTGGATTACAACGCTTCTGTTTTTCATTCCCACGTTATTCGCGTGGGGATGTAATAAGGGCAATTCTCCGGAAAACGATATAGCCGCTTTGAGTTCGATCTTGCTAACAAATTCTACGATTGGTAGTGCGATATGTCCTACCGGATCAACTCCGGAAGGTACATACCTGGCTGATACGGTCACAGAAGCCCCGGGAAGTGATCCCTCGCTTTCTTATCGGGATCCTCAATACGCCATCAACGGGATCTGCGGAAAAGGCGAAAGTCAGGGCTCTACAGATGTCTATAGAACGGGGTCGAGTGTAAGCGATGGATTTATTACACTCGAATGGAGCAACAAAAGAGTAACAGACGGGACAGGAATCGATTTTATTGTATATGAAAACCCATTTCAAAACGGCCCTCCGGGCTACCTGTTTTTAGAACCTATTATTGTAGAGGTGAGCATAGACAATAACAACTGGTGCGGTTTTGATCCTGATTATGCAAACACCGATGAAACTGTGTACACAGGTGACCCAAACACCTGGATGAACTTTGCCGGACGAACCGCAGTTCTTTACAACCAGGCAGATAATCCCCTATCAAAGTCGGAGCTGTTTTTGGACGCAAACGGAGACGGCCGCATGGATACCGGGGGCGGAGACGGATTCGATCTGACTGACTTGAGCGACACAGACCCCTTCTCAACGGGATGCAATACAACGATTCGAAATTTGATCCAGACAAACGGATTCGTCTATTTGCGTCTTGTGAATGCTTTCACACGGGAAAATCCGGACACGAGTCCAAATACATATCCTGCAAGCGATGATTCATTTGATAAGGCTCCGGATATTGACGGAGTTATCGCACGATATGTTGAAACGCGTTAAGATAGATGTTTGATAGCGGCAAACATTAAATACATCAAATGTATATGTGAATCAAAACATTTTTATGAGTAGGTATGAAAGAGGATAACGATGAAATCTGTTTTAAGAAAATTACACAGGATCACAATAACCAGGAGTTCAGGAATTACAATCCTGGCAATCTTTGCATTGACTCTGGTATCGTGTAAAGAGAAGAGCGCCGACCAGTCTTACGCATCTCAGGAGACAGTGATACTCCAGGTGGATATGCCAGGAGACACGAAGGATCTTCGATTGAAGTCCGAATCCTCCGGCACGGTTCTTTCTGTCATGGACGATCTCAAAAAATCGAAAGAGCTCGCATTTGTTCTGGATGGAAGTGGAGAGACCGCTTTTGTTACATCGATTCAACATATTAAGAATCAGGGCCAAAAAGGCGCCAACTGGATCTATTCGGTAAATGGAAAGAATGCTCCAGCAGGTGTTGGCACAATGAAAGTATCCGATACAGATACAATAACCTGGTGCTATCTTCCCTATAATGGCAATGATTATCCGGAATGCCCTATGCTCCCACGCGAGGAGCATCAAAACGATCTTTGACACTGGAATTATTTTAAGTAATTAATTTAGAGGAAAATTATGAAACATGTTAAACAGAAAATATTTGAGAGCTTATACAATGGTAGACTCATTTCACTGGTTGCCCTGATGGCTTTTGGAATCGTCAGCAGGCTTATCCCCCATGCACCAAACTTTGTTCCTGTAACAGCTATTGCACTGTTTAGTGGTTATTATTTTCATAACCGAAAAACTGCCATGGGGTCTGTCATTTTAATTATGATGGTTTCCGACTTACTGCTCGGCTATCAGAGTCTCTTCATGCGATTTGTAATTTACACCAGTTTACTCATGCCTGTTTTTCTCGGTTCTATATTGATAAATACCAGGCACTCCGTACAACGACGTATTGCTCATACGATTGGATCTGCAATCGGTTCATCTCTGTTTTTCTACATTGTTACGAATTTCGCGGTGTGGTCAGAGGGGATACTGTATCCAATGAGCATGGAAGGACTATTCCTTTCCTACTTTTTCGCACTGCCATTTCTTAAATATTCATTGGCTGGCAATCTCTTTTATACGGGATTTCTGTTTGGCAGCTATTGGATTGCGGTTCGATTGAGTCAGAACTTTTTCGTCACTCGTCATCCATACAGATTATATTCCTGAGGCGATTCATAGCAGAAGGAAATGAAAAGTAAATGAGGTTTTCGGTATTTCTAATTAGTTCGTTTTTTATTCATTCTTTGATCTTTATTCCAATTTTCATGAAAGAGAGAACCGATACATATCGTAAGCTTATACTCGCATCATCAGGCTCTCCCGATCGGCGTATGCATGTACGGCTTCACAAGAGTCTTTTTTCAAATCCTTCTGCAAATGCTTACCTTCCCAAAAGGCATACAAAAAAACAAAATACTGGTATAAGACAGAGGAAAGAAAGTGCAGATCAAACAGTCTACTCCAATCGTCATACTCGTTTTTCTTCCGATGTGATTGAAAAGATAAATCGGGTAATTCAGAGCGGAATTCAGTACCCACCGCTTGCCCGTCGCATGGGCTGGCAGGGAGAGGTTGAATTACGTGTCATGGTGGATAAAGAAGGAAATGTCGATGATTTCCAAATATTAAAATCGTCAGGTTACAAGGTTCTCGATCAGGCTGCATATCAAGGAACAATCGGATATAACTTTTCTCCCGGTGAAACAACGGAACCAATCAATTTACGCTTCTCATTTCGCCTGAGGCAATATCCTGTTCGATACGGAAATTGATATTTTAAATCTTACGAAACATATAATGAAAACAACCCGGTAGTTTTTAATTAAAGAGGAAAATATTATACAATGCAAAATTTTACTAATTTATTTATTGTGATCCCATCGGAACTCATTCCTGGACTTCTGATTTTATTATCGATATTTACTCTTGCTGTCATTCTCGACAAAATCTATGTGTTATACTTTAAGATACATCCGATGAGTTCAGATGTGGAGTCAAAACTTCTCTTCAGTATAGAATCCGGAAGAGAGGGAGAAATTCTTAAACTCTGCCAGGAAAATCGTGACCCTGTTGCTACATTGATTGCACGAAACCTGGGGACAAACAAGAATAAATCTCTAACTTTCGGAATGCCTTTTCAATCTGAACTTCGCCAGTTGACACAATCTCTGAATCTCAGGATTGGACTACTGGGAACAATTAGCACGGCTGCTCCACTACTTGGACTACTGGGAACTGTCACAGGTATGATCAAATCATTTTATGCTCTCAATCATGCATCTGAAGCAATAAATAAACATCTTCTTTTGGGAGGCATTGATGAGGCATTGATCACAACAGGTCTCGGTTTGTTTATTTCGATTCCTGCACTTGTAGCTTATAACAATTTCGTAAATCGCGTTAATGAAATACTGGACCGAGCACAATTATTCGCAACTCACATTACTGAAATAGAGAACAAAAGTTACAATCAGAAATTACTCTACGATAATTCAACGGAGAGTAAAACTTGATGAGCAATCGTTTAAAAACAAAAAGCGGAGTGGAACTGGCCTCCATGGTTGATATCGTTTTTCTCCTCGTAGCTTTTTTAATCGTCCATGTTAATTTTAAGAACCTGAATGAGTTTCGCTTGAATCTTCCTGATACGCAGTCAGAAGCCACTTCAAGAAACGATGGAATCTATATTAAAATCCATAAATCCGGCCGTGTCTACATCAACAATCAACTTATAGAAAGCAATCATTCAGCAGAAGCAATCATTAAGCTGAAAGAAAATAAAGAAAAAATATCCGGATTGATATCCCCCGATTCCAAATTGACTTCGGAATCTATATTTATTGCAGCGGATAAAAATGTTCCGTATCATTATATAGTTTCAGTCCTTGACAATCTTGAAGCAAATGGAATTCGCGACATCAGTCTAATAACTGAACAAATCCAATGAAAGACTCATTATCATGCCACAGGGAATTTATCTAATATACCACTATTTTAATAATAACAAAACATCTATATCTCATTTATAAGCATCTGCTTTCGCTGATCAATTATGTTCACAAACTACAAATTTCAAATATTTCTTCCCATATCGCATCCTTCATTTCCATCAATCAAAAGAGATCTATTCCCCTATGTTTTTATTATTATAATTACAATTCTATTTTCAACATCCAATCTTTTCCCACAAGCAATGGAAAATGTTGATTCAGGTAATTCTGATTCAAATTCAACGAATGGCGAATCCGTTCCGTATCATAGTGAGCAGGTTATTTTGATAGAAGCGGAAGCGCCTTCGCCACTGGATGATTATAATACAACCGGCTCAACGACTGTGGTCGATGTAATTCATGACACCCGTTCCACCCAGAGCCTTGCTGATATTCTAGATCGTCAATCAGGTGTGAGTGTCCGCGAATATGGAGGGCCCGGATATTTTTCAACAATTTCCATTCGGGGATCCAATCCCAATCAAGTAGATATGTATCTTGACGGTATACCGATATCCGGAGCCGCCGGAGGCGAAGTCAATCTAGAAGACTACAATCTGCAGAATATGAAACGTCTGGAGATATATCGTTCCGGAGAAAAAAACAGTACTCCGGTTGGAGGAAGTCTCAATCTGGTTACTATGCCTTTTGGAGATTCGAAAGAAAAGGCAGAGGTCAATTTAAAAATGGGATCCTACCATACATTTGGAATGGGTACAGACTTTAGCGGTCAGGATAATATTTCTGATTTACCTGTACAGTATAATATCACGATGCATGGTGAAGTTTCCGATCAAGATTTTACTTTTCGAAACAACAATGGTACGGTCGTTCTCAATGAATGGGATGATTACGACGACACGCGTAAAAACGCATGGTATAAGAATTATTTTTCAACAGTTAACCTGAAGACAAAAATCAATCGGACAGAATACTTCTTTCTTTACGATATGGCTTCCCGAAAACATGGGGTTCCTGGTCCGGTTCCAGTTCAGACTGAAAAAACCGAAAGAAATATGATGCGCTACACAGCGGGACTTGGAAGCGATTCTCGTGGTATTATTGTTGATTGGTTCAGATTAAAAAGTCGCATATATATTTCTGAAAATAAAAGTCAATTTTTTGATCCGTTACGAGAGTTTTCCAGCCAGAGTATACAAACAGATTCTTTTCTAAAAAGAG
Organism: Leptospirales bacterium; assembly: GCA_050295715.1. Taxonomy (GTDB): domain Bacteria; phylum Spirochaetota; class Leptospiria; order Leptospirales; family Leptonemataceae; genus JBNKQE01. The sequence goes on along the minus strand of JBNKQE010000202.1, from coordinate 2,326 downwards.
AAGGCGCGATCCTGAATCCGGAGTTCTACCTGCTTGACTGGCATCAGACATTGCGAATGCACTTTACATGGGATCAGCAAAAATTTGAACGAAATGAACGCAATGAGATTGGTCCAAATACGCAGGATAAAATCATTCAAAAACGAGAACACGATACCTTCTCCGTAGAAGATGAGTTTACGTTTGATGACATGCGATTAACAATAACGCCCTCTTTCGTTTATCATTATTATAATAGTCGGACAATATCCGCATTATTAAAAAACGATTTTTATGCGGCACAGACCAGACTCACAAATATGGAAAACGAAATTAAGGCTAATATAAAAGAATACCTTTTTGATCCGAATATTGAATCTGAAACTATTGTACCCGAAATTATACCACCAAATTCAATAAAAGAAGATCATCGAAACTATCGCATAGGAGGTAAATTTGTTATCCTGGATTCAAAGAGGAGAAAGAAGGAAGCCGTTTCAAAATTTCAATGGTTTGTTCGTGCATCTTATTCAACAGGTAGTCGTATTCCGGATTTTATGGAAATATTCGGTGAAAGAGGCAGCATTGTCGGCAACGCAAACCTTCGTCCGGAACAATCAGAAAATTACGAAACCGGGACCGGTGTAAAGTGGAATAATTCGAAATTTGCAGCAGAGCTGGACATTGGTGTCTTTCGTAAATACGTTCAAGATATGATTCTTTTTATTCCCAATTCACGCTTTACACTTAGACCTGAAAATGTGGACGCTGCGAAAATACGCGGTGCTGAAATAACCGGCAGCATTCGCCTTTTCAAAGTATTTCATATTTACGGAAATTATACGTTTCAACAGGCATTGAACGACGGGGACAAAGAATCTATTCACGGCAACTACCTCCCATTACGACCCGTTCATGAATGGCAGAGTGGATTTTCGATCTTCTGGAAATATGCAGAGTGGGGAGTAGATGCAAGTTACACAGGACCTTTTTTTAGAGATCCAAATAACGATCTGCCATCTTATGTAGAATCACAATGGATTTTCGATATGTATCTTAATTTGAAAGAATATGAAAAGTCCGATGATGCCTCACTGGAAATGGGAATTGAATTCAGAAATATTTTGGATGCCAGGGTAACAGATATTACAGGATATCCCCTGCCAGGTCGAAATATTATTTTAACATTAAAATATCGATTTTAATCTGATGGGAGGATTACAATTTGTTAACAAAAACTCATAGTAAACACTACAAAAAACCAATCGCAATTCTTATTGCTTTTATACTGAGTTCCTGCAATGATCCTGCACCTCCTGACCTGTTATCATATCTCCTGATGGGTTCCCAGGGAGGAGACATAGGTATAGCAGTAAGCGATCTGCGGGGAACAGGTCGATTCATAACGATGTCTCCCGAAGGGGTTCTTCGCTTCGGCCAGAGAGAGATTCATTCTGACGCTTCCCTGCGATATCATGAAGGGAATGTCTATGTGCTAAATCGCCTGGGCCGTGATAGTCTGCAGATTCTTGATAGAAACTTAATGTATAATACGAAAGCTGAATTTTCGACAGGATTGGGATCCAATCCCCATGACATAGCTATCGCAAACAGCGAAAAGGCTTATATTTCTCGCTATGAACAAAGCGATCTACTGGTAATACAACCCCTGACAGGTCAAACAGTCAATTTGATACAACTATTACCCTTTGCTGATAACGATGGGATCCCTGAAATGAGCAGCCTTTTTATAGACAATACATCACTCTATGTTGCCCTTCAGCGCCTGAATCGATACAGTACAGATGGTATATTTCAACCAACAGAATACTCATCATTAGTTGAGATAGATATTGAACAGGATTCAGTAAAAACAGAGTATATTATGCCCGCAAGCAATCCGTTTGGAAAGTGGCAGAAAGTCTATCTATTTGATGCTCCTCACATGGTTATCGCAGCCCCTTCCGGAGTAGGAGTAAATACAGATTTGCGAGGTGGAGTTATCGCTTTTAATTTATTTACGAAGTCATTTTATAATGGATTCTTATATTCGGAAGCAGGTGCAGGAGGAGATATTCTGGATGTCAAAATTAAGAATGATAGAACCGGTTACGCGATTGTGTCTTTTGCTGATAATACTTGCGAAATTCATAGATTTGATCCATCAACAGGGCAGCAAACGTCTGTCGTAGATTTTTTCTCTTCCCGGGATGGATATCTCTCATCACTTCTGATGGGACCGAACGGTATTCTCTATGTTGGAGTGGCAGACTACGAAAACCCCGGAATACTGATGTATGATACAGAGCAAAATGACAGGAAAATACAGAGTGCTCCTGTTGATACG
>JBNKQE010000201.1:0-8597 GCA_050295715.1 Leptospirales bacterium | reverse complement strand
TTTGATCTCTACTTCTCATCTTATGGCACTCTCTCGCATCTTGACGACGAAGCCCTACGAACCCTCATTCATGGAATAATCGAAGATATGGAGGAAAGTTCTGTATTTGTTATCGATGTACTGGGGCGTTATTCGCTGGAATGGCCCGGTTACTGGCAGGAAGATCAAAATGGATCGGATATGAAATCTTATTCCATGTCTCATGTTATGCCGGAATCCCTTCGTGAGAGTGGGGATATTCCATCCTTTCCCATGCGTTTCTGGGGCGGAGACGAACTGGCATCCTTTGTTGAAAATGCCGCGCGAGAGAAGGGTGTCCGTGTGAAATCGCGCCTTATGAAAGACCGCTCCATATTCACGGGACGTCATATGGATACATCCGAATATAATAATTACGGAGGTCCTATGAGAAGAGCCGTAAATTCGCTCCATGAAATATGGGTTAAACCGGACTGGAATGCTTTAGTCATAGATTATAAGGACTATCATAAGACAGAGTCATTGCGTAATTATTTTCGTCAGTTATCCGATTCCTGGAATTACCTTTTATTTCAATCTCTGGAAATGATGCAGGCATCCGGTTATAGCATTGATATGCCGGAGTTTCAGCAGGAAGTGCAAATTTCGGATCATGCAAACTCTCCGTTTGTTGAGAATTTGCTGCAAAGTATAAGCAAGACGATTGAAGCTGCATCATATGTTGAGCATGACGATGTTATTGCAAACTGGATTTCACCTGCCATTGGTCTGTCACTGAGAAATCTTGAATGGAAATCGGAAATCGGGCTGGGGGCCGGGCACAGTTTGCTTGGTATGTTTGAGTTTGATAAGTCCTGAATATTTGATTCATCGGTTCCATATTGTTGGCGAGAATCAATAGCAGCGGAATCAATATTCAATTCTGAATTCAAAATTCATAATAAAAAAAAACCGCCGTATAAAACGGCGGTGGTTGGAAACTAACCTGTGTGCCTGTTTGTTAAATCATTGGAAATAATGAACTATTAGAGTCCTCACTCCTTTCTGGCAATGAGAATGTATCGGGTTGAGGATGTAGTGTCAGCTCTTGTTTTAACCGGTTCGAGAGTGACAGCGTCATAGACATCCACTTGACCTTTAAAAAATTTCTGGAACAGGAAGCGAATTTTCCACATGGAAGGAAGGTATCGCAAATGTCTTCCTTCATAAGTAACGCGAAAGTCATTATTCAAGCGACTTACATTAATTATCTCACTTTCTTGATAAATATTGCCATCTTTTTCCTTGAATCGAGGAAGACGAAGCGATATTACGTCATTCGAACTTATTATATGAGGATACCAGCGCATATGATCCGGTGTAACAAAATCGCCGATAAAATATCCGCCCTGTTTGGTCATGGCTGCTGTTCTGTGTATTGCTTTTTCCATGTAGGGTTTGGGTAAATACTGAAATACATTGAGTCCCTGGTAGGTAATATCCCAGACTGGATTTTTATCCATTGCAAGAATATCCATGACCTTTGCATTTATGCGTTTTCCAGCAACTGATACCATCGCTGCAGAGTTATCAATTCCGACCAGGTTCTCCTCCGGAACTTTGTAGGTATCAAGTATATGTTTTTCGACAAGTGCTGTTCCGCATCCGATAGAGAGAATCTTTGAGTCGGCATAATCTATTTCATATTTTTCCGCAGCAAATCTAAGATAGGATGCCATGAAATCATTCAAGCATGGATTACCTATTACATCGTCGTAGAGCTCCGCATATGTGTGAAAAGAGTCGTCATTACCCCCGAATTTTTCTCCCTGGATTTCTTTTTGTAATGATGCAATTTCTTTAAGTTCTTCGCGAAGCAAGTTATAATAGTGCAGGTTTGTCATATGACCATTTGCATCCAGGAACTTTTCTATATCACTTTTCAACCATTCCCAGTTATTTCGGTCGTTCAGTCTATTTACTAACTCATTTTGCAGTGTTTCAAATCGATGTTCTTTTGAACGGCGCATCCTGCGAACATACTCAACAGTATTACGTGACCATGATAAAAAATCCGGTTCCGGGGCAGGTTCCATTGTTGTAATGGATTCTTCCGGCAGTCCAAAAAACATACCGCCGTCGGTTCTTTCAATTCGTCCTGTCGATATATCAAAAACACGTGCGTTCGCTGTGACAGAATCAAGACTGAATTCAGGATCATACAGACCGTACATATGCAGAGTCAAAAAGCGACTGTCGGTCATGTTGCCAAGCTGGTGGACAAGTTCATGGCCAACGGCTATAACTCGATTCGGTTCAAAAACCTCTCGAGATGTTGTGGCAATCATTCCGTCACTTACAGAAAAAGCGGCATGCTGCGCAGGACCAAATACCTTTACGGCTCCCCACAGAGTGTAGCCATGATCATGTATGGCTGATATATCTCCAGGGACCCACGACATAACCATTATTTCAAAAAAACCTTCGTTATAAACCAGTTTTCGTCCATAACTGTCACTGTCGGGGTGGCTGTAATCAGCCCAGGTTTCCAGATCGGCAGGCGTAATATTCGAGGTTTCAACAATTTCTCTGGCAAGATCCGGACTCATGTTGTTCCGGTTCTTTTGAATTTCGCGGATGATATACTGCAATGAATCGGGGAATGATTCTATTTGATATTTTTCAATAGAAGATGATCCTATCTCGATATTTGATGAATTGACTGGTGGATGGTCCAGTTCCAGAGTGTTTTCTATCATCCGCTTTTACCTCTACACATTTTATAAATGTCATAATACTCGCTTATGACCTGTTTTCTTTTTTTTTTGATGAAAACTATGTCAGTAATAGTGTGAAATATTAACTGCATTTACAATTCACTATACAGGATTTTGATAAAATTTCTGTTTAAGTAAAATAATAATTACCGGGTACCATGATATCTACTCGATAAATAATTGAAGTAGCTATTATTTTTCAGAATTCGCAGCTACACTGCTGCAGTACATATCAGAACCCCGTCCTGGTATAATGAGGGATTCTGATATGTTAACAGTGTATGATTATTACTGAGGGCCCATCTGCTCGGGTTTAGCCGGGCGATTGAAATAAGCGTCAGCATCATCCGGATCTACAGGTCCTTTCCCGTTTACAAGAGGAAATTCTGAGTCGTTCCAGCCGCGAAGTCCCATTTTAAGGTTATGTACATCCGTAAAGCCCATTTCGCTTAGAACGTCAGCAACCATGGCACTTCTTTCACCACCGACACAAACAAATACGATTTTCTTTTCTCTCGCACCGGCAAGTTCTGGAAGTGTATTGCGGCTTCCCCAGTCAGCTGCTCCTTCGGCTATTCCTCTGGGAACACAAATGGAACCCGGGATATGCATCTCATCATACTCGTAGGGTTCGCGAACGTCTACGATTAAATCCACTTTATTCGCATCGACGAGATCTTTGAGATCCCAGGGCATGAATCCACTAACTCGATCCATCGCCACTTTTACTATATCAGCAGCACGCTTCATTCCTGACACTCCTTAATTGTGTAAATCTATATTCAGAATATTGGTTATTTGAACTTGCAGACTCTCTGTCGGATTTGATTCCGGTAGTGAATATGCTACATTTCTTTATATCTGAAGGGTGATTCCATTTTTCGACAGTTCGTAACCAGTCGAGTTGATGAAACACCCAGGCGGTCTGAATTATCCGCGGTGATGCGTACTTCGTCAAATTATTTTTTCACTGCGAGAGTATTTTTTACATAACGTATGCGCCTACCGATACAGCACAGCGCTATTGTAAAGTAAACATTTTACTGGATTTCCTATTGGTAGAAAAAATATACTATGACGTAATACAGGGCATTTTAAGGGATTGAAATGCCCTGTGATTTGTATAATGATTCTATAAATAGTGTGAAGTTAAAAGAGTAGCTGTGATAATTCTGGAGGACTGCTCGAGTTAATTTGATGCTTCCGATATATCGATCAAATCTTCCATTGCTTTTTTCAAAAAGGGTGCACAATGCTTTATATCAAACGATGCCGCTCCATCCGCATTGCAGTTGTGCTGACTGAGAGTTTCACATGCATCAGAATGGAAGGCTTCCGAGAAGTTCTGAAAGAGTTTTCCGGATATCTTCTGGATTTCCTTCTTGTCCATTCCCCTGGAAGCGCCTTCTTTTCCTGCCAGTAACAGGCTGGCCGTCAAAGCTCCGCATGTCTTTCCCTGTCCGGCAATACCGCCTCCGAATGGGCTGAGGCATCCTCTGTAAATCTCCGGATCTTCTCCGCGGGATTCTGCGAAAGCAGCACCTATGGCTTCTGAACAGTTGTAGTCTCCTTCCACAAAGTGAAATACGGCTCTGTTTGAGATCTCATCTTTATTGGAGAGACGGGCTGGTTTTTCGGCAACCACACCAGGCAGTATCGGGCTTGATTTGATAGCTCCGTTAATTGATTGGATCAGTCTTTTTAAGGCGTCTGTCATATCTTCTCTTCAGGAAAAATTCCATATTTTAAGTGTCTGTTGCTGTATAAGAGTCCTTATAAATCCATCGGTTACATAAAATTGAAATAATTCTATTTAAATTTGTTCTAGTTTATCACGTAGATTTAACTCAGGAATACTTTCGTATGAAAAGGACTGCAGGTCTGTCCATCAAAGCTCTATTGCAAAAACAGGTGTTTTTTCATGTTTTTTTAAGGATAAATACAGATACAGGACTCTGAAAATTGAGTATTGTTTTGATTGTGTAGCTTCTGCCTGTCGGGAGTTTCGCTTATTCAGGAAAATGAATTTTCCTCTGATGGGAAATCTCCGGTGGTTACATCATTATGGTAATTTTCAAGGGCTTCCAGAGTCAACCTGCCAAGTTCCGCAAACATTCGTGAGTGACGGGGATTGAAATCCGGATCCAGACCGAGCATATCGGCAAGAACCAGAACCTGGCCGTCGGTATTTACTCCCGAGCCAATCCCAATTGTAGGTATTTTTAGTCTATCTGATATTGAAGCTGCAACCGGAGCACTGACCAGCTCCAGAACCAGTGCGAAACACCCCGCATCCTCGAGCGCCATTGCCGAATCAATAAGTTCACTTGCCTGGTCCTCGCTTCTACCCTGAACACGATACCCGCCCAGAGTAAGATAACTTTGAGGGGTGAGACCGGCATGTCCCATTACGGGGATGCCTGCTGAAACAAGCCTTCGTATCAGCTCCAGCGTGTGTTCATCGCTGCCCTCAAGTTTTACGGCATGAACCTGTCCCTCTTTCATAAGTCTGAAAGCATTTTTTATTCCATCTGTAACCGAGGTCTGGTAACTGCCGAAGGGCAGGTCTCCGATAAGAAATGTATCGCCTTTTGTGGCCCGGCTTACAAGGGAACAATGATACACCATATCATTCATGGAAACCGGTATCGTGGAGGAACGCCCCTGTACTGTTGTACCAAGAGAGTCTCCGATAAGAATTGAATCGATGGAGGTCTGCTTTATCAATGATGCAAAGATGCTGTCATACGCAGTAATCACTGAAATTTTTTGTCCCTCTTTTTTTCTGTTTATCCAGTCCGAGGGGTATTTGATTTTTTTCGTAGTGCTCATTGTAAATCCAGGATGTCTCTTTTTATATTTTATATGTCACGTTACGTGCTGAATCGAAAAGTTCGGATGAGACGGTGATGCGATTGACTCAATAATCTCATTTGTATGAACCTGAAAGTCATTTTTCGTATTTTCAGATCATTGGCAACAAAAATGCGCAAGCCTGCGGCAGCTGTAAATAACCTGATGAACTTACAGGATCATCAATATACTTGATCTCTGCAACTGATATAATACCCGGATAAACTTCTCCTGGGAATACCTGTTCCACAATAATTTTGCCAATAATATATGAGACATTTTCCGGATAATAATTGCTGTGCGGAGGTGTCGGGACGGGGAGTTCTATAAAGGCAGGAGTGTCTGTATCGCGTAATTCAATCTCTTTCGTGTATACAATATGAGCCGGTGGAATTATGAACTCCCTGTCCGGATCATTGGCCCGTCTGTAGAGAATTTCGATTCGTGCTTTTTTTATGCGAGAATATCTGGTAAACACAGATCGGCTGCAATCGTGGCAGGGACCATTATAAATAACAAGCCCTCTGGTTTTTCTGATTCGAGGGACATCGCCTTTCCGCCCGGGCCAGTGAGTAAGTGCGAGGTCTGCCAGCAGGTATGTGCCTTCCGGGTTCCCGGAGGGGTGTCTCAATAGTGCCGGACTGTTCAGGTCTCCGTCAAAAATATTATCTGCGTCTCCCGCGAATGAATCCGGACCAAAGTGGATATCCCCGGAGGAGAGCACAATTCGTCCTCTGTGCAATACTGACGATTTCAGATCTGACTCTTTTTGCAGGGATCGAAAAAGGACAAATGCAAGCAGGATGGACACTGTTGTCAGGGGAAGGATTAATGGAGCAATATTTCTCACAATGGCAGTGTAAGTCATTTGTAGCGAATTGTCAAGCTATGTGAATCCTTGATTCGCTGTAATACTGTGGGTGAATTCTATTAGAATCCGAAATCAGCGGCGTAATTCATTTCTTCAGCAGTACAATCAGAAAGAGCGATGCCCGGACCGTAAAAGCACTCTGTCCTGATAATTTTAATGTTATTGTTATAATCTGTAAGAACACTTCGTTCCCAATCCGTCAGTCCCAGTGCGAACGAACACTCTGTGTCTCCCGTCAATATTGCCTGTGCGCCTGTCAGCCCCCTGGTTGATGTTATAAGATCGTACTCTCTTTGCGTTACAACAGACGACGCCTCTGCCGCACCCGGCTCGGGACACTTCTCTGTGGAATTATAAACACTGTTTGTCTTATACTCCGTAACAAGGGATGCAGCCGTCGGGTAAATTCCAGGATTGAGTTTTGCCAGATTTGCTGCATTTGTACAGGAAGGATATTTATCTATCAGGTTATTTATTTCAGCGAAGTAACGCGAAGAAGATTCTCCCGATCTGTACTGCTGACCGGCCGGGTCGAAAAGTCCATCCAGTCTACAAAGCAGGCGCGAGGAGCGGTAACACTGAAAACTTGCGGTTGTATCGCTCAGTTTCTTACTGTGAAGACAGACTCCTGATTCCATATATTGGATAAACAAAATCTGATACAGACTCTGATCCCTTATTTTTTCCTGATCCTTTTGTTCTATTTTCTGACAGGAAACCGGTAATACGAAAAGAAGTGTAAGGATAATCACTCTCTTAAAAACATCTCTAAAATATTTTGATTTGATATATGTAGTATTGTACATTTTATAATGTCGAAATACGTTTTTCATAAGACGATCCTAAAACTGAATCTCCAGTCCAATATTAATCAACGGCATCAGAAGACGTCGTCCATTGCCCACAGGTGTTTCCATATATGTCGATTCATAAGCCGGAGCAGGATTCGATCCTTTTGTATAAGGATAGAGAAATGAAAAATATTCACTCTCCGGGTTCCTTCGCCCGTAAAAGTTAATGAATTCAATAAATAGATTTGCATACCCCCATTCATAATTCATGAAACGGTCAACGCGAATATCGAGCTGATGAACCGGTCCAAGTCTGTCCGAGTTATAATATTGCGAATACTTTGGAATGAATGTAATCCGTCCGATCAGATCTGCTGTGGGCAGATCCTCTTTTCCTTTGACTGGAGTTATGGGAATATTAGTAAGATAACGCCATCTGAGTCCCAGCTGCCAGTCTGTGCTGAATTTATAGTTTAATACAAGACTCAGAATATGGGTTCTGTCATAATCATACAGTTCTTCTCTGTCTGTATCGCGGTAGTATTCCAGCTCGCCTGAATCATAATAAATAATACTGTCATATCCATTTTCAAAATAGAAGACTGCATCACGATTCAGGTTGCGCGTGTTCAGGTCTTCCTGTTCTTTATCACTCAGACGTGGCTGATGGTTGTTTCGTTTTGTAATAGAATAAGCATAGCTGAGCCATCCAAACCAGCCTCTCTTTCCTGGTTCACGGGTCTTTTTTAAGTAAACCTCGATCCCACGGCTTTCGCCAGTCCCATCATTGGAGTAGGCGAGTGGACGATTCTCATAAGGATCGGTAAGTATAGCGGCTGTCTTTTCAACGATATCCCGTTTGTTGGTGCGGAGTGACCAGGGATCAACTACAAACGAATCGCCTACTACAAGGTTTGAGTAAAGGTTTCGATATCCCTCTACTTTTAAGAGCCACTCCTTGCTCAGTTTTTGTTCTATGCCGGCGGCAGAGTGCTCGGATTCTTCCATTTCAAGATGCGGATTTCCTGCCTCGATGGAAATCAACTCAAGAGATGTTGGCACATTGTAGTGTCTTCCTGCTGCGGCGAGAAATGTAGTTCCTGTGGACTTTAAATTGTACTCCATACCCATTCGCGGCCCGATGCCGGTAGAATGGGATAGTGAATACTGACTGATTCGAATCCCGGGTGTCATGCGAAACCCGGAATATTCAAACTCCAGTTCCGTAAAAAAGGAATTTAATGTGTATTCAGTAGTATCTCCATCATACAGTGCGCGAAAGGTTCTATCATTGTCCACAAGGTTATTGATGGTCTCGATAAAATCCGGAGTATTGGGATTCAGGCT
>JBNKQE010000200.1:0-8623 GCA_050295715.1 Leptospirales bacterium | reverse complement strand
GGCTATTCCGACCTCCTTATCTATGCGGTTGGAACCGGTGTTGGAATCGCGGTTGTTCTGGGCACATTAAGATTTCTTTACAATATTTCATTAAAACCTTTTATTCTGGTGCTAAGTTTCTTCCTGCTTGGATTTACCGCATATATGTATTTCGATGATAATCTGCGTCAGGTTACAGGTCTTGCATGGGATAGTGGAGCCGTTACAACCGGTCCCGTCACAGTTCCTCTGGTTCTTGCACTTGGTATAGGTATATCGCGCATTGCCGGACGGGGTGACTCCCCCACCGCAGGATTTGGTGTCGTAACACTTGCATCACTTTTTCCTGTACTCTCCGTTATGATTTTAAGTGTCTCACTTGGACAGAGTATCCCTTCTCCATCAACAAGAGCTGAATTCTTTCAACCAGAGAATGAAGAAGTATCACGAAGTATTTTTCATACACCTGGAAAATATGAACGCTTGAGAATGGAGTATATTCGCAGCATAGATAGAGATACGGACAGGCTTACGGTTCATTCAGAACCTCCCGGGATGGATTCTTTGTTTTCCGAGGGAGCCATCTCAGCAGCCAGAGCCATCTTTCCCCTCAGTGCATTTCTTATATTTTTTCTAATGATCATCCTGAGAGAAAAATTACCTCATACCGATGAAGTCATACTGGGAATATTCTTCTCTTTTATCGGTATGGGTATTTTTAACATTGGAATTGAAATCGGATTGACCGGTCTTGGCAATCAGGTCGGAAAAAATCTGCCTTCTGCTTTCACGACAATTGAAATTCCCGAGAATGCCGTAATCATTCGTAATTTTAAGATTGATATCGTTAAAGAGGCCGTGGACAAAGAGGGAACCCCCCAGAAATTCTTTTATTTACGCGAAAAACAAAATTTTCGGGCCGTGGAATTCAATAATTCCCGGTTCAATGAAAAAGACAAAACATTTCGCTATGTACCGAAAATCGGACCAGGATACGGAACAGAGCGAAGTTTAGTTGGGATTTTTGTCGTTTTGGTTTTCTCATTATTTATGGGTTATGGTGCAACCATGGCTGAACCAGCGCTGAATGCACTTGGAATGAAAGTAGAAGAGATTACAGTGGGAACGTTCAAAAAGAACAATCTCATGCAATCGGTTGCTGTTGGAGTAGGATTCGGGATTTCCCTGGGTGTAGCCAGATTAATATGGAACATCCCTCTTGCCTGGATTGTAATCCCATCCTATGTACTGTTAATACCAATAACGATTCTCTCATCAGAAGACTTTGTGAATATCGGATGGGACAGCGCAGGAGTAACAACTGGACCGATCACTGTTCCTCTTGTTCTTGCCATGGGACTGGGAATTGGTGCCCAGGTCTCAGTTGTTGAAGGTTTTGGAATTCTCGCAGCGGCTTCCGTCTGGCCGATACTCAGTGTCTTAAGCATGGGACTCTACGTGAACTACAAACGAGAACAGTTTCTTCGAAATGCCAATAAAGAATCCTCCCCGGGAGAAATTGACTGATGCCATTTTCCCAGAATAGTTTTCTCAAAAATAAGCATACAGTTGTTCGGATTACAGCAGTTGTGCAGAAATCAAAAAATAGAAGGCTTATGGAATCACTGCATTCCATTGGTATTGATTTTCTGCATATGGAACCAGGTCGAGAACCCATCCTGGAAGAGCATCGTGGCTTCCGCGCAATATTTACCGGTGGAGATTCCCTTACCAGTGATCCGGTATCTGTTTTTACAATGTTCACTCCAGTGGAGAGCGAAATTCCCATTCTTGAAATAATATCTGAAGCAGCGGATCTGCATATTCCGGGGATGGGAGTTCTCTTCAGCGAAGATGTAGAACTTTTCCAGCCACGTCCCATATGTCATCCGGGAATACCAGATGTTCAGGGCAGCACGGAGCATCATTTCTTATCGGATGCCACAGGGATTTACTGTCTGGTTCAGAGAGGAGAAGGAGATCGAATTGCCCGGGCAGTTCTTGAAGGCGGTTTTGCTGTGCCTACCGTAACATTTGGCGAAGGAATGGGGTTACGAGATAGACTTGGCTTATTGCGAATCACAGTTCCCGCAGAAAAAGAAATTCTTACTCTGGTTGCTGCTTCGCATGATACTCAGGCTGCAATGGAATTAATGATTGAATCCGGCAAACTGGACAGACCCGGTAGAGGTTACATTAATACTTTTCACGTTCGTCATGCAATATTAAATACAAGAATTATGCGAGGAAATAAAAGTCATGCTGCCAGCATGGAACAGGTTGTATCTGCGATAGATGCAATGAAGGGAAATATGGCATGGAGAATGAGAGGACTCGACTCAAAACATTTGCAGCACAGACGTTTTCTAAAAAACCTTGTTGAATTTCGCCTTAGCTGTGATGAAGGAGCAGCCAGAGAGATTGCAGATACCGCCATCGCTGCAGGAGCAGGAGGCGCGACAATCAATCGTGCCCGATTTATTGACACAGGTGTCGACCCTGATATGGAGAAGGTTCCTGCGGCTCGAGAAATCATCAGTTTTTCCGTCAGTGAGGATAAATATGATACAATAATCGAAGCTATGGCCACTCCGGAATTACTTGGCAGTAATATTCACGGCACGCTGAGTATTCATAGAGTTCCCATGGCCCTCACCTACCTGAAACCAAAATAAATTCCCTCGTGGATTTACAATTGAAAGCTTATCTTTCTGTTAAATCTTCTATAATTTCTTCTTTACAGATTGAATCTGTTCTGTACAATCCATCGTCTAACGGGATTTTTATAAGGCAAATACTTTACGTAACATTATGAACAGCAGAGAAAGTTTAAAAATACCTGGAACAGCATCCATTAAAAATCGCCTTATAAAACGATTCTCAATCTTATTTTTTATTCTTTTTATAATCGTTCAATCTATTGTTTTATGGAATTTTAGGAATATGTCTATTCTAGCTTCCGAAGACAAGGCTGAAGCTGCAGCTGGAATTATTCGCGATACAATAACTTCCTATATGGTTCTTGGTGTAATAAGCAAACGTGACATATTTTTACGAAATATTAAACAAACACAGGGACTTCAGGATATTCGAATCCTCCGGGGGGATCCTGTTATCCGTCAATTTGGCCCGCCAAGAGAGATGGAGCGTGCAAATAAGGATATTGAAATATCTGTATTAAGAACAGGACAGAAAAAAGTTTTATTAAATGAGACAATGGACAGTGTTGAATACACTCTGATCATTCCATATAAAGCGAATCGTATCGGAAAAATCAATTGTCTCAGGTGTCATAACGTAAAGGAAAATGATGTACTCGGGGCTGTGAGTATTACAATGGATCTCACAGATGAAAGGACTCTGTGGTTCAGAACTCTCATATTTATGTCTTTCGCTTCCCTTGTGTTCTTTATTGGCATTCTTATTATGATTGTTTTCTTTTTTAAACCTTATACCGACATGTTCTCTTCACTGAAAAATGCGTTCAAATCAATGGAGGAAGGAGATTTCACTAAAAAGGTATACGTGCAATTTCAAGATGAAGCAGGAGCCGTTGCCTACGGGTTGAATCAAACAATGAATCGGTTATCCTATACCCTTTCCGGAATCCGTGTTAAAGTAGCTCACCTGATCGGGCATCCAGTTTTTTCAACAGGCAATGCATTACGTGACACATCGGACATGGTTGATGAACTTGTTCGCATATACAACTTCAAAAGAACCATTGAAAAAGATATGAGCGTAAACGAAGTCTATGGAAGAATTGCGCAAATCATCCAGGACATGGGACTTCAATATTATACAATTTACGAAGCAAATCAGGAAAGTAAGAAATTTGTTCCCGTATCACTCTCGTCTAGAGTTAAAAAGAACGGAAATAAAACTGATGTTATTGATCCGGATCAGGATGAAAATCCGATTCAGTGGTGCAAACCTGTTATATCGGACAACGTACAGGAATGCAGAGCAAGGAGAACGGGTTCCGATGTAAATTCAGAAGGATTCCCCAATGTATGTCCGAATTTTATAGAGCCTGGTAAAGGGGAAGAAAAATATCTACATTATTGTATTCCTTTTTACATCGCCGGTCAGGTTCATGGAGTCATTCAGATTGTTCACACAGCAAATCAAGCACCATATGTATCATCTCGTATACATGTAATCAAGAGCTATTTACAGGAGGCAGCTCCCGTAATAGAAGCCAGGACATATATGGAACTGCTCAAAGATCAGACTATCAAAGATCAGCTAACCGGTCTATACAATCGTAGATTCCTGGATGAATATGTTGCGAGCGTTGTATCAAGAGCACGAAGAAGCGATAAGACAGTTGGAATACTAATGCTTGATCTCGATCACTTCAAACAGGTAAATGATGATTATGGACACAAGATTGGCGATAAAATACTGAAGGGGGTTTCAAGAATTATTACGGGCGCGGTTCGAAGTGCGGATATGGTCATTCGATACGGCGGAGAAGAGATCCTCGTCATTCTGATGGACGCAAGTGTTGGAAATGCTCTTGAAGTTGCAGAGAAAATTCGGTCTAAAGTTGAGAATACTACAATTGTAACTCCTCCGCATCGTCTTTTGCGAACAATAAGTATTGGAGTGTCAGAATTCCCCACAGACAGCGAAAATTTTAACGAATGTCTTCAGTATGCTGATATTGCCCTGTATCAGGCAAAAGAGAACGGTCGCAACCAGGTCGTTCGTTATAAAACAAAAGATTTTATTCCATTAAATTAAAACCTGGGAGCAGTTATTGTATCAATCCATTTTTTTTGAGCGATGCTACTCATTTGCTTTGTATAAATATTTGAACATAATACCCAGGTCTCAATACTTATACTCCGCCATATCTTAAAATAGCCTCATGCCACATTTTACTAAATCTTTTAACTTTCCAAGCATAAACTTTTAAAAAGCAATAAAGATAACATACAAAATCAAAATAATCTTACAAGTATATCTATACATTCACAGAGTGATCGACTTTAGCACGTCCGAACAGTCATCCTCTTGCAGTATCTTACAAAGACCGGATACACGAAAAGCATTGTAGACAGTACAAAAGATGTTGTTTTCAAAAAAATATCTTGCCCCATCAAGAAGCAAATGATTCTAACACATTGAATGTCATCAATTGATTGCATTTTTTATATTTTACACATATCGTTTTAACTTTTGATCACTTCCCGGATAGAGCGCGGACCTTTCCGAAAACTACTCATATTTTACGCATTCACATATATGCCCGTCATCCTATTGTATAATGCGTAATATTTACGCACATCTCGAATGACGCTTTTTTTACGCTTTCACACCAATCAAAAACATCTTTTTTTATTGCCCGTGATTGGCAGGTATATCGCAATGTGTCCAGACACTCCCGGAATACTTTATAATCATATGCATAACACAATAATATTATTTGATAAAAAGAGGCCGAAAATGACCAGAGAGGGTATACAAAAATGTGGCAAATGTAATGAGATATCCGATCGCCTCTTCCAGCATAATATGTGCAAAAATTGCTTGATGAAAGAATTTGAAAAATTGCGGCCATTTATTGATTTCTACAGAAACACTGATGAAATTCAGAAAACGCAAAAATCTCGTAGTCGGCAAAATTGAAAAACTGATTTTTAGTTTGATTTTGCTTTCGCAGTTGAATGTATTTTTACAACATTTACTGACTCATCAAAAGTCTCCCATCTTTCCGATCTCATAATGACCGGCGATCCTTCCATGACAAACCAAATGAGTAACCGGAAGTATCGAAATGATTTTTCTAAAAATATATTTATTCGAATTTTAGAAATTTATTTAATCTATATGGTAATAATTTACAAATGTTAGTAACCTCTTGAGAGTAATCAAACCAGAATATACTGCTCCGGATTGCCTTCACGTATAATTGAAGCCAATTATACGCTCTGGATCTTTATCCGATTACATATTGTTCATTTCAATATGAGTAATGATTTCCTGTTTATCATTACTGTATGAATATTAATATATTCCATTAGAAACGGCTGTACCTTGATTCTCAATTTCTGAGTAAAATCTCACTAAAACCGGCGATCCGTAAATGTGTCAGATAAATACGACACAGGATAGGGCCAAATAATATTACTGCTATTTGTAAATTTATATTTTTTTTCAGGAGAGTAAACCAGGACAAGCCTGCTTCTGTATGACGGTATTTTTGGGGACGAACTGTTCATGGAGTGACATGCAATACTTTTTTGCACTCAAATCAATGAAAAACAACAGTAATCCATAATCCTAAGGACGAGTGATCATATCTCTGAATTCCAATAAAAGCAGATGCGCAAAGCTCTGTAAAAACATTGCAAATGTGCCATATTTAGATAAAGTCTGACATTCATAATATCTGATTGTACTCATATCATTACCAGTCCTCCAGTTTACTAAAAATATAATAATTATCATAAATCTTGAAATGATTTTTCATTGTTGATCATCTAATAATGTAGAGGCACTTGAACTATTAGACAAACAGGTCAAATTATTATATTTTACAGAATACTAAAATTTATATATCAGGAGGCAACCGTCCCCGACGATCTATGAATCCTGGGTAATTATCTCGTTGGGATTGATTTTCTTTTATTAATTATCTTTACCTGGAGGAAAATTTCTATTATATAATTTAATGTTCTGAATAACTTTTTCATACATAATTACATATTTTCTGGCGGCAAATGAGATGAATCTGGACCTTGACTTTTCTGACATCAAACTTGAGATACAGCCCCATATATTGTCTGTCCTCCTCACTATGGACTCAGATACATCCATGAATTTTATTGAGCTGGAAAAACTGATTCGATCCGATATTAACATTTCAGCAATGATTCTCAAGGCATCAAACTCCTCATTCTATTACCGGGGACAACAGGTAAAAGATCTAAAACAGGCGATCGCCAGGCTTGGTTTTAACGTGGTAAAATCAATTGCGTTGGTTGCTGCTTCATCTCAGTTGTTTGAATCAGGAAAATACAGACGCTTTCAACAACAGGTATTTATTCACAGTATTGCCGTTGGAATTATTTCACAGTATATAGCAAAAAAATATGAGTGTACATGCAGTATTGAAGAGGCTTTTGCTGGAGGTTTATTGCATGATTTTGGAAAGGTTGTAATGAATATTTACAATCGCAAAAAATACATTCAGGTTCTGGACTTAATGGAATCTGAAAAAGTCTCCTCCTATGAAGCTGAAAACGAAATATTTGGATTCAATCATCTTGATGCCGGAGAATGGATAACTTATCACTGGAACTTTCCTGAGATCTATTTTCCCATCCTAAGAGACCATCATACTGTTATGAAAAGTGATGGACGAAGCTTGAAAAATCTTGTAGGATTTTCAAATTTAATCGCTTCCAGGTTTGGATATGGAAATCATTTAAATTTAGATGAAGATTCTTATAACGCTTTTGAGGATGTAATGAAACTTCCCGAGGAAATGAATATACATCTAAGGAGTGAATATGGTAGTGTAATAGAAAAAGATGAACTTTTTTCATTCTACAAAGTAAAAGTATAATCATGTCATCAGACACCTTTCAAATAATTGCCTTTGATCCCCTGAACCTGGAATTCCACTTTAGAATTAACAGTCTTTCTGACCTTGCCGATAAACTGCAAAATCGCGTGGAAGTGTTTGCAGATTATCTCGGAAAACCGGAATTAAAAGGTACGTTGTTTGCTGTTGTCCAGGAAATGGCTGTAAACGGATTAAAAGCAATCTATAAGGATCTGTTTCGGAAGCATCTTCTAAAAGAAGTTGGACTTTCTCATCTGCCTGAGTCAGAATGGTACGGTCTTTTTTTGTCCGAGTTAAACTCCAACCAGTCTGAAAATTTTATAGCTCTCTGTAAAAACCGTAACCTGTTCGTGTCTGTTTATGGGCGAATGGAAGAAGATGTTTTCCGTATTGAAGTAATGAACCCTGGTATCCCGAATACCTATCAGCACACACGTCTTGAGAAAGCCTTTGCACTTGCAAAAAATCATATTGATATATCATATGTATTTATGAGTCCTGATGATGCAGATCCCACTTCACAGGGTATCGGTATCCCATTTATTATTAATACTCTCAGAGGCCTGCATATACCCGTCGAAAATTTCAGTATTCGTATTAAAGAATCACATACTATTGCAAGACTTGACCTTCCTGTCCGATTATTTGAAAGTAATTATGCTACCAATATTGAAATCACAAATGAAATGGATCGAGTTGATAATATTGTTAAGATTACATCCGATATAAATATTGCCACTATAGAATTTGATCTTCAGGGAAACATAGTTCAGGCATCAAAAAACATTTTTGAAGTATTGATGATTCCAATAGGAAATAAAAATAGATTGAATGAACTTATCCCCGGAAAGGTTGCAAGTGACCTTTTTCGCGGTTCATCAAGTATTCATATAAAAAAAAGAATCGAAAATTACAGAGCCTGGATCAGCGACACAGGACAGCATAAAAGACATCTTTTCAATATAAATGGAATATTGAAAGGCAACAAAGTCATAACAATGTGGCAGCAGGTTGTCATGGAAGAAGGCGGAGAATCGCTTTCGGAAGGATCCATAATGGACAATT
>JBNKQE010000199.1:0-8625 GCA_050295715.1 Leptospirales bacterium | reverse complement strand
GGCTATGACGAATCAACTTACACGGGCAAGACACCCCTGGAAAGCAATCCTGACGGTTTATACGATGGAGGAAGGGAGGAAGTAGTCAACTTCGAAGCAGTGCTAAAGTCAGTATTATCGGGCAACGGCACTCAGGATGTTGAAATGCACGTCCCAACTGGTTCTGGAGGATTCCTGACTCATACAGTTCGACTGGCAGCAGAGTATGACATAGAAGGCAATATTATTGGTGCACTGGCTTTTGGTCGGGATGTTACTGAACAACAGAAGATCGCGCAAAAGCTACGTCAGCTTAATACAGAGCTTGATCAGCGGGTCATGGAGCGAACTGCTCAATTGGAAGCGGCAAACAAAGAACTGGAGGCTTTTGCTTACTCAGTGTCCCATGACCTCAGGGCCCCATTGCGTCATATCAACGGCTTTATAGGCCTGCTGCAACAGCAAGTGGAAAAAACACTGGACGACCAGGGCCGGCACTACATGGACTCCATATCCGAATCGGCAAAAAAGATGGGAATATTGATAGATGATCTGCTCTCTTTCTCCCGAATGGGGAGACAGCCTATGTCCTTTAAGGAGGTAGATCTTGGGGCACTGGTGCGAATTGTCATTGAGGAACTGAAACCGGATTTTGCCGGCAGGGACATCTCCTGGCACATTGGAGAATTGCCAGAGGTTAACGGTGATTATGCCATGCTGCAGGCTGTTCTGGTGAATCTGATCTCCAATGCTATAAAATTCACCAAAACCCGGGACCATGCTGAAATTGAAATCGGCTGCCAGCACCAGGAAAAAGAAATCGTCGTTCATATCCAGGACAATGGCGTTGGTTTTGATATGAAATACGCGGACAAGCTCTTTAATGTCTTCCAGCGCCTGCACAGTCAGGAAGATTTTGAAGGGACTGGCATAGGGCTGGCCAATGTCCAGCGTATCATCAAACGTCATGGCGGCAGGGTTTGGACGGAAGCTGAGCCGAACCGCGGGGCTACCTTTTACTTTTCATTGCCCGAATCCAGGAAGGAGTTGGTTCATTAAAAAACTTAAAACAATCCTTTTACTGGAGGTTTGGTAGCTTCCGTTTCATTACATTTTTCAAAACTTACAAGAGCCTGTACCAATACAAAATCACAATCTTTCTGTGTGACACTGCTTTCTGGCACACCGCCACTATTCAGAATTGATAAATTTTGAAGACAGACATTGTATGCGTTCACAAACAGACTTGTTCCTATGAAGCATGTTGTTTTGGGATGCGTTGAAAAATAGTCGCCATGTGATACTGCCCCACATGATGTCAGGTTAGCAGTAAAAAAAAGAACACTCAGTATCAATAACAATCTCTTGAAAAACATAAATTAACGCCTTGAAAATATTTGTGAAAAACTGTAGTTTGCAATATATGTAATAACATTCGTCACTACAAAAAGATTGCTAAATGATATTTTCCTTTTTGAAATTGGTAAGTTAATAGAATAATAATAACATGCATTGTTTTCTGAAAAATAGCAAGTAAAAAATGAAAGATCTTTGCGTGGAATTCTTGATAACGTTATCCTTGCTGTATACTACTTGATTGTAGTAAACTCGAGCGGAATGAACACGCAGTCAATTTGATGAACGTTTAGTGAAACCCAGGATCCAGGGTGGTCGCCCGATCAGTTGCGAAGGTCATTGTATTTTCGATCAGGTTTGAATAAAATGTAATTGCGTTTAAAAAATATTGCGATAGCTTCATTGTTGAAAGATGAATAAACGTGATGCGGCTTCGGCATATATTTGAAATTAATGTTATTCGTCTAATATTATGAAAAAAATAAGAAAAGGTCAGATAGCGGCTGACCCCATGTGGAAGGAGTAATTTCTTCCCTGCGTATTGAGAGTCACTCTGAAAATAGTGTGAAGACTCCCGGTGAGGGATCGCCTACCAGCCAGCGGGACAATCCTATGTGCTTCCCCTTTGAGAGAAAATCTGAACGGCTCTATTGTCTTCTGTCAGGGAGCCGGGTTCATAAAGCGAAGGTGGATCTGTTCTATCTCATCCAGTTGCGACTGAGAGAGAGGGTGTTCCCAGGCTCGTAGATTCTCTTCCAGCTGCTTGATGTTCGTCGCGCCAATGATGGTGCTTGCCACAAAACTCTGACGGTATACAAAAGAGAGAGCCATTGTGGCCGGACTCATTTCAAACTTTTTGGCAAGGTCGGTGTAAGCCCGGGTAGCTGCTTGCACGCCTGGTTTTTCGTATCGCTTTCCAAAGCCTGCAAACTCGGTGATTCGTCCGGAAGTTTTCGGGTTATCCAGGTATTTCCCCGATAATAGTCCGAACGCCAGAGGGGAGTAGGCCAGGAGCCCCACTTTTTCGCGATACGAGATCTCAGCCAGTCCGAACTCGTAAGCTCTGTTGATGAGGCTGTAGGGATTCTGTGTCGATGCTATGACGGGAAGGTTGTGCTCTCGTGCCAGTCGAAGAAACTCCATCACTCCCCAGGGAGTTTCGTTGGAGAGTCCTATATAGCGGACCTTTCCGGCGCTTACCAGTCTGCTTAATATTTCAAGCTGTTCCTGGATAGGAATGGTAATCCTTTCGTTATTCGGGTCAAAGCGATAGGTGCCGAATATGGGGACATTGCGATCGGGCCAGTGGAGCTGGTAGAGA
The DNA here is from genome assembly GCA_050295715.1 of Leptospirales bacterium. GTDB lineage: Bacteria > Spirochaetota > Leptospiria > Leptospirales > Leptonemataceae > JBNKQE01. The sequence goes on along the minus strand of JBNKQE010000199.1, from coordinate 5,969 downwards.
TCGACGTAGTCGGTTTGCAGTCTTTTTAGAGATCCATGGATAGCTGTGTTGATGTTCTCACTGTCCAGAGCTTTCGGACCGCCGCGAATCCAGTCCATGGATCGTCCGGGACCTGCCACTTTTGTCGCAACTATGACTTTTGAACGATCCTTGTTTTTTAGCCAGTTGCCGACGATGCTCTCTGTCCGATTTACCGTCTCTGCCCGTGGCGGGACCGGATACATCTCTGCCGTATCAATAAAATTAATACCACGTTCAAATGCATAATCAAGCTGCTCGTGTCCCTCGGCCTCTGTGTTTTGCTGACCAAAGGTCATTGTTCCGAGGCAAATTGCCGAAACACTTAAATCACTCTTTCCAATAAGACGGTAGTGCATTTCCATGATTAACTTTTATTCTGACGCTTATCGCAGGCAAGGCATTTTTTGAGAGTATTCCTCTTTAAGGCAACCCCAATTAGTTTACTGTTAAATTCAGCTGAAAATGAATTTCAATGATTGCACACCGTTAGACTTTTCCTTCTAACTGCATCTGTTTTCTTTTTTCTGTAAAGGACCACCATTTCCTTGCTTCGCCTGTATCCATGAAGTTCTCTTGTGGATGGAATTTTGAGTCCGCACATTACAAGATCCATGGATGGATCTACTTCGGAGCAACCGGACAGGGATGTCCGCCTGCTCCGATAATGGGCGGACTCCAATTTCTCAATCACATAATACGTGGTGAGTAGTTACGATTTTTTTGAAAAATGATTAATCCGGAAACCATATCGACCTATAATGTAACTATGCAGAAACAATCTTTTACCCTCTCAATCCTGGCACTGGCCCTGGCAGCCATTTTTTCTTTTTCCTCCTGTGAAAAAGATACATCCAACTTTTCAAAACCCCTGGCGGGATCGTTGTTATTATGGGGGCAGAGTGTTGACTCTGTGGATCAGAAAATGACAGAAGCAGGCTGGGCAAAACAGGCCGGTGATAAGATTTCAGCCAGCTATCAGCCATCAGAAGAAGAGCTGAAAGAGTTTCGCGAAGCCAACCTTTTACCCGACGATGCACCTGCTCCCTATGTTGTGAGCTTTTATTTCAATGCAAATCGTCTCAGCATAGTCCGCATAATCCGTAGAGATACACATAATAAAATTGATGATTTTATTGCCAGTGCAGTGAGCGAATACGGACTGATCAAACCTGACTCAGAGAAAATTGACCAGGATCAGACAACGGAAACCGGGAACAAAATAAAAGAAACAACAAGCCTTTATGAGACTCCTGATATTCTTGCAAGAGTGATTCGTGTTGAAGTTACTCCTGTAGAAAAAGAGATGCAGGATGGGGCAAATGATGAAGTGGAGTTTCGTATTTTCAGTAAAGTAGAAAATAAAGAAATCTCACTGGAAGCTCTTCAGGGATAATATCTTCTTTTCAAAAATGCAAAACCGGCCTGTTTCCCCGGGCTGGTTTTGCCTGTGATTCTTAAATTTTCTGGCAACTTACCGATCCCGACAATTTCAATCAAAAAAACCGGAACCATCCTTTGATCAATGATGAAACGAATCTCCGTAATTGTGAGCCATAGACGCATCATCATGATGTATGGACGGTCGGATATGTGGATGCCTGTCTATAAACCTCAGACTGAAATTATAATGGAGAACAGCAGACTCATCTCCCTCGGGAGCCAGTGGGATAGCCTTTTCGTAAAATTCAATAGCCTCTCGAAAATATTCATACAGATCGCCGCCAGGTAGATCCTGAACTTTGGCCTTGGCCCATCTTTCCAGAATCAAGCCGGAAAAATAGAGTTTGTGGTATTCATCCTTAATCTCTTTAACCCATTCCTGAGCATGTTTTAACTTTGTATCAGGGTATTTAGCAGGATTTGAAAACTGACCTGTAATGGCGACAATAAGTAGCGAAATAGCATCTTGATTTCCAGGGGATACTTCCAGAATATCACGGCAGATACTCTCTGATGTTTTTGGATGATTTAACATCCTGTATTTTTCCGCTTTTTTTAAGGCTTCCGGGATGTATTTATCGGATATTTTTTTTAGCTCCATATTGATCCCCCCTGAATTCGTATACTGCCTGCGGTGATCTTGATCACAATCGAAATTTTTTCAGATCCGAAAAAAAGATGACCATTCATTGGCATTTAACTGAATCCTTTTCATAAAAAAACCCCGCCACAGGGGCGAGGTTTTTTTCTTTGCTAATTGCAGATTCAGTCTCCGCTCAGGAAAAGCTGCAGTTATCTGGTAATCATGTGCTTGTTGATTCCAAGCTGCTCTTCTGAATATCCAAGTGCAAGTCCCACAATCTGAGACAGGTGAAGTACAGGTATCTTGATATCCTTCTTGTTCTGAGAAGCAACAACCGATGCCTGATTTCCATCCAGAGCCCAGTGACAGAGCGGACAGGGGGTAACTATATAATCGGCTCCCGACTCAACTCCATCTTCCAGTGCATCGCAGGCAACCTTGAATGATTCCTCTTCCGCAACCATCATTGTATGAAACCCGCAACATTTATTGTTCGATTTATATTCGACAGTCTCGCCACCCAGCGCCTCAACAAGCATATCCAGTGATTTAGGTGCGTATGGATCATCACGACCAAATAGATCAGAAGGACGAAGAATGTGACAGCCGTAAAAAGGAGCAATTCGCAAACCTTTGAGCGGCTTTTTCACTTTTGATTTTACAACGTCCAGTCCGATATCCTCATTGAGAACCCAGAGTAGATGTTTCACATCGGACTTACCTGTATACTCAAGATCCTGATTTGCCAGAAACTTGTTTACCATTGCACGTTTCTCTTCAGACTCATCAAGCTCATGCTTGGCCTTTCTAAGAGCCAGAAGACAGGTGTTGCACGAAGTGACCAGATCCAGACCCATTTTTTCGGCAAGAGCGATATTTCGTCCATTTACAAGGAGGAATTGATCGGGATTCACATATTCAAGGTTTGAACCACCGCAGCACGTTCCATCATGCAGCTTTTCAAACTCAAGCCCCATTTCAGATTTCCAGAGTTCCAGAGAATCATCGAGCTCTTTGGTAACGGACTCGTTTATACAACTAATATAGTATGCGTATCGTTTCATAATTCCTCCCTGTCACCCTTTCCTGTTTTGCTTCTGATATGCTTCGAAGTCTTTCATCATTTTCCGAACCTTTTTGATGCTCGGAATAGCCTTCATCAGGAATGGTGGTGGAGGAACTCTTCCCTTTAATGCCATGCCGATATTAGAAGGCTTGGTCATCGAAAGCGCAAATTTGAACAGACCAACGGTTCGCATCGGAAGTGTCATTTCCACAAGACGTCCCTTACTTTTTATATCGTCTACAAACAGATAACCATGACGAGAACCTTCCGTATCCTTCGGTCCACGAGTACGTATCGCCTGCTCGCGAATTGTATGAATACCATCAAGTATTGGAATATCTTTAACACATGCTTCCTGACATCTGTAACAGTGCGTACAATCCCAGACCCCATGGTCTGCAACAAGAGTTCCGAGTCGTTTTTCCTGAATGGAATCACGGCTGTCCACATTCATGCGAAATGCTTTCAATAGAATGGCAGGGCCTATATACCGTCTGTCAGCTCCAAGAATGGTACATTCAGAAATACACGAAGCACAGAGAATACAGTCAGTTGCCTTATCATATACCTGGAATTCCTTTTCAGATATATTGAATTCCTTCTTACCCATATCGGCAACTGCCATTTTGGGCTCTACCCACCCGCTGTACTTCTCAATTTTGGCAACAACGGGATCCATATCGACTACCATATCGCGAACGATATCGAGATTTGCCAGCGGCTCAATGGATATTGTATTTTCCTCTGCACTTTCATCAATCTCATCCCATACCTGAGTGGTGCAGGCAAGTTTTGAGACACCATTGACTTTCATTGCACAGGAACCGCAAATTCCAGCCTGGCAGAAAAAACGATAACTGAGAGTCGGTTCAATGGTTTCTTTAATAAAGTTGAGTGCACGAAGTACAGTAATACCTTTCTCAACAGTTACTCGAAAGGTATCATAGAAAGGTTGTGCGTCTACTTGCGGGTTGAATCGATAAACCCGGAAGGATATTTCTCTTCTCTCTTCCATATCAATACTTCCTTTCCTGCAGCTCGTATTTGCCCATTGTTACTGCTCTGTCAGACACAACGACTTCTCCGTTTTTCAAATCAAACATGGAGTGCTTGTGCCAGTTCTTATCATCACGTTCAGGAAAATCTTCTCGAGCATGCGATCCACGGCTTTCCTGCCTTCGCAGAGCTCCTCGAGCAACGGTTTCAGCAAGTTCAAGCATATTTCGCAACTCAAGGACCTGAATGAGATTTGTGTTATATATATCGCCTGTATCATGAACACGAACATTCTTAAAACGTTCTTTAAGAGCCATCACATCCTGAACGCCTTTTTCCAGAGCCTTTTCCTCTCTGTAGATCCCCACATTCTCAGCAAGGGTGTCACCCAGCTCTTCTCGAATATTCGAGTAGCGTTCATGACGGTCTTCTTTCATAAAAGAACGAATAAACTCAGTACGTTCTTTAATTACTGATTCCGAAATCGGAGCTGGTTCAAGGCTGCGGGCCTCTTTTGCTGCTTCGTATCCAGCCCTTTTTCCAAAAACCAGAATATCGAGGAGCGAGTTCCCACCCAGACGGTTCGCACCATGTACGGATACACAGGCGCTCTCGCCAACAGCATAAACTCCCTTCATAGGTGTGCGGCCGGTGATTTCAGCATCAATTCCACCCATGGAATAGTGAGCAGTAGGCTTGATTGGTATTGGTTCCTTAACAGGATCCACACCCTCAAAATACATTGTCAGTTCACGAATCTGCGGGAGCCGGGATTTGATTAGATCCGCCCCAAGATGAGTTAGATCCAGATTCACATAAGAGCCGGCTGAGCTATCGAAACCTCGACCCTGTCGTATTTCAGTTTCTATGGAGCGCGATACCAGGTCACGAGGTCCAAGCTCCATTTTTGATGGAGCATAGCGGCTCATAAATCTTTCGCCGTCTTTGTTTACCAGATATCCACCCTCACCTCGAGCACCCTCTGTAACCAGAAGACCACTTTTACGAAGTCCTGTTGGGTGGAACTGTACGAATTCCATATCTTTGAGCGGGATACCGGCACGGAAAGCAGCGGCCTGACCGTCGCCGGTATTTCCTGCCGCATTACTGGATCTATTCCAGTACATTTTTGCGTATCCACCGGTAGCCAGAATCACTATTCGGGCCGGTATAGCGACAACTTCACCGGTGCGAATATTCAGTGCCGATACGCCCTGAGACTGACCGTCTTTATGTTCAATTTCAAGTAAATAATATTCGTTATAAAAGTTAACACCCAATCGCAGACACTGCTCATACAGGTTCTGAAGAATCGTATGACCTGTTTTATCCGCACAATAGCAGCATCTGGGATTTGTAGCTCCGCCAAATGGTCTCTGTGCTATTGTCCCATCATCCATTCTGGAAAAAGGAGTCCCCATATTTTCCATTTCACGAATGATAGAGGGTGCTTCTCGACATAGATAATCTGCAGCATCCTGGTCAGCAAGGTAGTCACTACCTTTGACCGTATCGAATACATGCATATCAATTGTGTCATCTTTTGCCTTGTTTGCCAGAGCTGCGTTCACACCACCCTGAGCCGCTGAAGTATGCGATCGGTTCGGGTAAACTTTGGACAATACAGCAATTTTTAGTTTCCCATCGGTTTTGAGAGCTTCCTGAGCCGCATACAAACCTGCTCCACCGCCGCCGACTATAAGAATGTCATAAGGCCTCATATATCCGCCACACTCATCCTGTAATATATTTGTTATTGTTTTCGCGGCCGTGTATCACTACCGGTCCGCATCACATTTATTATAGACCAGTTTTTCCGCTCTGGCCCGGGAGTTCTTCAACAGCATGCAGGATAGATCGGAA
>JBNKQE010000198.1:0-8675 GCA_050295715.1 Leptospirales bacterium | reverse complement strand
AGTCGAACATCAGGGAGCGCTGCAGAACATCCTCTGGCTCAATCATGAATTTTATAAAATCGTTCAGGAGAATCATCCGGAGCTTGAAAAAATGGGGATGGATACATTTATCGATCTTGTCGAGCACTATCTTAAGAATTGAAGTCATTGTTATTCGATATATCACAATTCAGTCAAGGAGGCTTCGCATATGTCCATGCGTAAAATTTTTGTTCTGGATACCAGTGTTCTTATACATGATCCCTCAGCAGTATTTAATTTTGGCGAACATGATATAGTCATACCCCTTGCCGTTATTACTGAAGTTGATGCATTTAAGAACGGCAATGATCACAAAGCATACAGTGCTCGTGAGTTTTCACGAATCATGGATAGTCTTAAAGAGAAACACGAGACTCTTATGACAATGGTTCCCCTGCCCGAACCTGCCACTGGCTCTATCTGTGTTTCTACTTCCGGTCAGGGAAACAGAAAGTTACCTCCGGAACTGGATGAAAGAAGCAAAGACCGACAGATAATTGCCACAGCAGTCCACTGGACAGAAAAAACAAAAGATCGTCAGGTTGTGCTTGTTTCGAAAGATACAAATGTGCGCCTTCTCGGTCATGCATGCGGTCTTATTACAGAAGACTATAAAAAAGGCAGAATCCAGGACTATACTCAATATTTTGACTCACCACCTCCAGTAAGTGTGTCAGAATTATTGATCGATCGCCTTATGAAGGAACATGCGATTCCGGTTAATGATTATCCGGATCTTTCCAGGCTCTGGCTTCCTAATAACTGCTTAACATTGATCGGTGATGTGCATGCTAATAAATCCGTTCTCGCCGTTGTCGAATACCATGAAGACAAAATGGTTCTTCGAAGACAGCTGAAGGATGAAAACCGATTATGGAGTTTATCTCCGCGAAACAGAGAGCAAATATTTGCATCCGCTTTACTTATTAATAGAGATATAAAGCTTGTTTCTTTGCTTGGAAAGGCAGGTACAGGTAAAACCTTGCTGGCTCTGGCGGCAGCACTGGAACAGGCTTATGAAATCCCTGCCAGAACATATAAAAAAATTATAGTAATGCGGCCGGTAATTCCCGTAGGTAAAGATATGGGTTGGTTACCTGGTGATATCAAGGAAAAAATCGCACCCTGGATGAAGCCTATTTATGACAATCTTTCATTCTTAAATGGCGAAAGAGATGATGAAAGAAAAGATAGGAAAGATAACGAAAATCGTGTTAAATCATACTTTGACGAAGGTATTATTGAGGTTGAGCCAATTAGTTTTGTTAGAGGCCGCTCCATTAACGATGCATTTATTATTGTGGATGAAGCTCAAAATTTAACACCGCACGAGCTGAAAACAGTAATTACCAGAGCTGCAGGTAATTCAAAAGTTGTACTGACAGGAGACCTGGATCAAATTGATACACCATATCTTGATGCTTACAGTTCAGGACTGACTCATGTTGTTAAGAAATTTTATGGACAGCCAATTTTTGGATCTGTAACCCTGAAGAAAGGTGAACGATCGGAGCTGGCAGAACTTGCAGCTACTCTGTTATAAGAAAGATGGAATAAGAAATGTAAATGGACAGTATATTCTGGGGATAGAAAATCATATGTAGTATGGCAATAGGAAGATGATTGAACTTTGAACAGATTCAGGACACTGCAATTAACTGAGAAATTTACTGATTTTCTTCTTTGTATCCCGGATGAATCCTGGGAAGGATAATGGTGAATTCAGCGCCTGCATTTTTATTTCGAACTTTTAGTAATCCATTCAGGTTTGTATCAACAATTATCCTGGACATATAAAGTCCAAGTCCAGTACCTTTTCCCTGGTCTTTGGTAGTGAAGTAAGGATCAAATATTCTGTCAATTATTGAATTATCGATCCCACCACCATTATCAGCAACTTTTATATATATTTCATTGTCAGTCGTAAAAAGTGTGAATCTAACACTGCCTGTGATACCCTGGAGTTTCAGCTCATTCTTTTTTAAGTGAATCGCATCTTTGGCGTTGCTTATTAGATTGAGTATTACCTGTTTGAATTCATTGTGAAAGTTAGTTATTTTTAAATCTTCATCATTGCATTCTTTTATGGATGTTATATCATCCTGATCTGAGAAGCTATGAATCTTGCTGCAAACGACATCTACGTTTATGTTATATGTTTTTAGTTGTGCAGAGTAAAGCATAATAACATCTTCAATTGATTGTCTGATATTAAAGACTTCCATTTTTTTTGTCGGGCGAAAGAAATTTCTAAAATCATCAATTGTCTGTGACATGAATCGAATCTGTCGCATAGACATATTTACAGAATTTTTCAGATAATCACCCGTCAAACCTTCATCTTCCCAGGCTTCCCCCAGGTCCTGAATCGTTATAGCTAGTGTATTTAATGGCTGCCTCCATTGATGTGCTATAGCGCCTATCATCTCTCCCATGGCAGCCAGTCGGGATTGTGTTATAAGCATTTGCTCTTTTTCGCGGCGTGATGAAATTTCTTTTTGGACGATCTGTTCAAGGCGATGGTTCATTTCCGATAATTCATCTTCCAGAATTTTGTTGGCTGTCATATCACGTGAAAACCCGACAACTCCCATAATTTCTCCGCGTCTGCTTTTCAATGGGAAGCGGCTTGTATTAAGATAAATCATTTGATCTCTATTTCTGTCATATGTCCAGTTATGCAGGAATTGTGGAAGTCCATTGATGAACATCTCTTTATCCCTTGCGCGGATATCATCAGCTGTATCTTTTTCAAAAAAATCATAATCAGTTTTGCCGGCTAATTCATCGGGGTGAATACCGATAAAATCTGCAAAAGCCTGGTTGCCGCCAATATAGCGCAGGTTGCTATTTTTATAATATATTAAATCATTGGTTGAATTTGTAACTGCATTCAGTAATTGTTCTTTTTCTATCAGAGCTTCCGTGCGCGAATATAGACTTTCCTCTGCAACATTTCTTTGTTTTATTTCTTGTTTTAAATCTCCGATTACTTTTTCAAGTGTTGAGGTGCGATTTGCCACTTTTTCTTCAAGTGTGGCATTTATACGCAGTATTTCTGCGAATCTGTCTGTAAGTGCGAGAGATATTTCTTCATAGTTATTTATGAGTGAACTGATTTCCAAAATTCTCGTATCCGGCCATAAAATAGAAGACTCATGCAATACTCTATCCGGTAAGTTTGAGGATGCATATGCAACCTGCTCAACAGGACCACTGATCCACCGTGTTGCGAATGACGTTAGAATAAGAGCGATAATTGTAACAAGTAGCATTATACTAAAATCATTTATGTATAATTCAACAACTGAATTTAGCATCTCTTTTGCAGGAGTAGTAATTCGTATCATGGGTGCATTTTGTCCGGGAAGCTGTGCATCCAGTGAGTAGAATGAATTTTGCCACTGAAGCATTGTAGGAAGGTTTTTTTTGGGAATCCAATGGTTGAATTCCGGGGCATCAATTTGTAATAAGTCGGATATTTTTGTGTATTCTTCTGAATCGGGAAAAAGGGATTGGTCAGTTTTTTCTACCGGGGCAAGAAAATATTTTTTATCATCTTTACTCATTTCATTCAGTAAAGATTTTATAAATACAGGATTTAGAATTATGACGGATATTCTTGAGTTAATTGAGTTACGGAATGATACAAACGTATAAATGTTATTATCTTTGACAAAATAATTTAGTGATATACCTGGTTCCAGGGTCGATACATTGAACAGTTTATTTATATTTAATACAGGAGTTTCGAATTTGCTATTATTGAAATACCACTGGCATCCAGGAATTCTGGTCCCATCTGATGAAAAAAGTGAAATTGAATGCAAATACGGGAAGCTTCTTTGCAGGCCATATAAATAAGTATCAATATTTTTACAATTATGCAAATTCTTACTTAATATTATACTATTGAAGACCTCTAATTTTGATATATGTTCATTAAAATGTAAATTGGAATGTGCAGCCAGTTCACTCAGTCTTGAATATAATTCTTTTTCTTTCATTGATATTTTACTACTTGAACCAAGAACAGTCGTCCCAAGAGACGATATAAATACAAGCGACATAAGTGATGACATGATTACAAACTGAAGTGGAATTTTATCGCTTTGATTGTTGTCAGAGTCAAACCATTTCCGTAGTGGAAATACAGTCATTATCAGACTTGCAATCATTGCATTTAGAAGTTCGTTGTATGGCTGCTTGAGTATTATCAGAGTTGTTTGCGAAAGTGATATACCGAGTATAAAATAATAAGCAAACCATGCCAGAGGCATACCTATTACAATCCAGTATATCGAAGATATCAGAACAATGTTAATGTATCTTTTTTTTATAAGGTAAGAAATTAAATAGGCTTCAAGAATAAAGCTTATCCCCGCATAGGGATGACCCCAGAGCACCCATGTGTAACTGTGAACGATAATCGCCGAGAGAAGTGTGAGCGCAGGTCTGTAGAGGAATGCGACAAGAAATACAAATATACTCCCGAATATCAGGTTTACGCCCAAATAGAGCTGTACATTTATTATGTTCCCGGCAAGTCCGAGCAGGGTTAACAGTGCAAATCCTGATATATTTTTTAATGTAATTCTCATTTACAGGTTTCTCAAATCCAGCGATTAATTATAGTATCAGTAATCGTATAAGAATTTATGATATAGTATAACACTGTTACATCAGTCTGAATTCAATCAATTTTGAAATTCATAAAAAGTAATTCAGATATATACCGGATATGACTTTACATAGTCCCTTTCATACTCAATTTTGTAAGGATATAATGACACAAAACCTAAAAATTACTGCTATTCATATCACTTGTTTCGAGCAAATAAACTTGAATAGATACATATAGATTACAGTAACATGCATAATTATTTCAAACGAAATATCAGATCGATCATATTTAATATAATGCCGATGTATGTACGGGAATCTAGCTTGTTACTGGGTCCCGACCGAGACTCGGAATTTAAAATATCTGAATTCATTAGACGTATTGGTGAAAATCACCTGGATAAACAAAGCGCACCATCAAATATCCTCAATCCTGCTTTTCATGAAACCAAAGTGGAACTGAATCATACTCAAATTCGCGATATCGTAATTCGTGTTACATTATCGGGATTGGAGCAGCAACAATTGATATTTTCACTCTACCGGTATTTATCTGACAAGAAAAAGGCAACTCTCCTCGAGGAATTTTTAATTCAATCAACAGAAGTTGAAATTATTTCCAGGTGTATTCGCAGTATACCCGCTATTCAAAGTGGAGTCAACCGGGATCGACTATTTCAGATGGTTTTAAAAGGAATCAAAAAAGGATTGAATTCTACTTCTTCTGATGAGCGATCTGCGTATCTGAAACTTGCTGCAGACATTCCGTTGTCAATCAGACGTAAAGTTTTACGTTATATTTTCAAGTCGTCATATTTATACCAGGAAATACAATTTAAAATTATAAGTATTTTTTCTCATTTTACAGATGATGAAAAAATTGGAATAGCGAAACGAATTGTAACGATGAGGGATCCCGATGAAAAGATTATACATGAGGTATCAGAGTGGATCACAAGCATGGCTCCAGCAAACCGACAAAAATTATTGGTAGTGTTGCTTAAATATGCCCCTTTTGATGAGGTTGCACCAGGCCTTGTGGACAAGATTCAGTATATACCCGCTGAATTCAGAAATGATCAATTGCTTCGTTTGTCCATAAGGGCAATAAATCCGATATTTTTCATTGAAAACAGGGAATTGAGAAAACTGGCAGTGTCCATGATCTCACGATTTCCCCCATCCTACCGATTTAAACTGGTCATGACCTGTCTTGATAGTGAACATCTGGATGTCAGGTTGTCTTCTCTTCGTAATGTGATAACTCTTCCCGAACCGCATAGATACAGAATTCTAAAAAAATCCCTTGAGAAGTCAAAAAGTCATGATCAGGACCGTTTGCTACTTTTGAGATCATTTCAATTATCGGGATTGTTGATTCCTGTACATAAGAAAGAGTTTATTGATACGGGAGCTAAACTTGTCAGGGAGTCGCTTGAGTCAATAATAAGAAATCCATATCACTACAGGGCAATTCAGATTATACCCTCGCTGCCTTTTATTAGTGATGTAGAATTAAAAAATGCGATACTGGATTTAGCGGAAAAGGCGCTGGAGAGTATATTTAAATCCAACAGGCGAGAGGGTCATATACTTGGATTACGGATGATAGAGTGGATGTACAGTAAGGGAAGAGTACGAGTGCTGAAGCTGGCATTACAAAGTGAATATGTTGAAGTGATTTCCAGGGTTCGTCATGTCATGTCATTTCTTGTTCCGGACGAATCGGATGAGATATTACCTTTTTTTATAGAAAGTATAGTATTGCATCAATTGGAAGCGGAGATAAAAAAATATAACCTGGATAAAATTCGAACCGAATTACAAAAAATTTCGGTGGTTCGACCGCTTGAATTGATAGCAGAATTAAGCGAATTTCGTTTTTTTAGTGCCTCTGAACTGTATCGATATCTTGAGAAGTCAATGAGGGACGCACAAATTATCGATGATAGAATCCTTGAGTCATTAAAAATAAAAATCCGTTCGGATAATGAAAAAATTTTAACAATAAAAAATGTATTATTTCCATTCGCAGAAATAATAAATACCTTAAGCGCCGATGATAAGAGAATATTATATAGAATCGCATTGTTGAGATTAAAGAGAAAAGAAAAAGGCTTCTCTGCTGATCTTTCGATTATTTTGAATGATATTCTGAAACAGAAAATATCACTGAAAAAAGATGGAGAAAACCTCCGAAAATTTATAAGGGATGAGAGATTGCAGTCGTATGATTTTTCAATTTTTAATGAGTATCGAAAACTTGAAAATCAAAAACAAGATGAATACATTGAAATCATCCGGGATATATATGTAAGTATACTTTCGGGGGCCGATTACAGTAATCTAAGAAAAGAGATTAAAAAGACTGATATTTCATCCAGTGTAAACGAAGACTTTATTTTCGCTATTTTACTGCAGCTTTTACCAATAGATTCCGCACACCTCTCCAGAGAAGAGGCACGAAAAATATTTCTCAGATCACTGGATCATGAGGATGAAATTCGTTATGATCTTCAAAATATTTTACCGGATGCAATTGATAAATCATCCGGTCATGGAATTAGAATATCGCATGCTTCTTATGGTTTGAAAAGATCACAGAGTAAACCGTTTCATTATTATAAAATTACGGAATTTCTGTCACCATTTCAGAGAGGGACACAAATAGATGATCCAGGTGATTTAAGAAATTTGCTGAACACATTAACAAGAGAAGATTTTAAAGAGTTTGTGATTCACTATTTATATTTTCACTTAAGGGACAGAATCCAGGATATACATAAAAAATTTCAAAGTCCCTTTTCCCGATATGAAGCTTTAACGTCATTGTCAGACCTTCTGGGAGATACATTTAATGAGATACTTCGATCCGGTATTAATCGAGCGAGGGGAATGTATAAAAATTATGAGCTTATAGAATTATTACGAGTGATTCAGCAAAGACTGGGTATCACGCTTCCTCTCGTTAAATATATCGGCCGAATGAAACCGGGGACAATATATAAGCTTATTAAACGTTCTTACATTGATTACGAAAGGACAGTCGGATCATTTTTCGCAGAAAATATTATGCTGGTTGAATCAAACGATTCAGGCGAAATGTCGTGGAGTCGTTTCTTGAAGTTTTTACGAAATGAACAAAATGGACATTTTTTTGATCCCATGCTTGCCGCAGAAATTGAGCGATTGATGTTGAAAATGGACAGGGAGCAAAACAAGTATGAGGTATCTGAAATACAGAAATTAAGGAACCCGGATCCATTTAGAGTTTTATTTGATGAGATGGACGAATATCTGTGGAGTGGGCTGCGACGTGAATTGCAAACTGCAATTGATTCTTATGATGTTGTAGAAAAGATAAAAGAATCCGATATTTTGTATCAAACCGGCAAGTCGTCATGGTTGTCCATTTTTGGAGGTCTTGCCGATCTATGTATTGCAAGAGATCACAAGCTATTTGCAAGAGATAATTTTACTTTAATCAGTATGATTCAGGATGGCCGCTATGTTGGATTTCATCTTGTACATATTGTTAAAGAAGAAGAAAAACTTTTTCTTGTTCTTGCCGGATGTGAACCTTCCAACCAATTTTCTTCCAGGCATGCTCCTGAAAAAATATACAATGAAGCCGTAGACGTTCTTGTGGAGATAGGAAGCCGGGTTCAGGCTGATTATCTTGTACAGATTGCCGATGAGAATGCATACAGCAATCGTGATAAAATTAAGAAGTACATTTTACGGAATGTTCTGCCTGAAAAAAAGTTTGGTCAATTTAAAAAACCTCTGTATCTAGGTTCTTTTGGGTCATCTACATTTCGTTCGCGTGACTATTATGTTTTACATGATTTTCATGATTCTGTTACAAAATAATACATAATTGTTCGTCATCTTAAAATAAAGATATTTTTTATCTATTGCTGTTTGTTCGAGGTTGGGATATGAAGAGTAGTATTAAAGATAATTTCGAATTTGGAATTGATTCTGATACACTTCAGTGGCTGCTGGATAAGAAAAATCCATCTGTCAGA